>JASHVE010000177.1 GCA_030039675.1 Acidobacteriaceae bacterium
CGCGGGTTTGGCCACTGAATGGGTCAGAGGCGGGTTTCCGGGTCAAAATGTCTGCAAATGAAGCTCGATGTGTAATAGCACCACTAGCAGGTCGAAACAGACGACGCAAGCGAGCGCGCCTATTAATATGACGAGAAGGCTGACGCAGACTCCTATCACTGCGGAGGCATCGTCGGCGGTAAGTGTGTCTTGAGTCCGATCCTTGAGATCCATCATTTCGCGGTTCTCACGCATGAGATGTTCCTTTGATCAAGGTCGTGGCGGATATTGACTACGCCAATCGGCGCCCACCACAGGACGCGCCCACCGACAACCGCAAGACGTTTCCTATCCCGCCGCTTTTCGGAGTGGGAATCTGAGAAGAATTGATTGAATGCGCCGAAGGTATTGGCTGCGAGCTCGCCAGCTGCCGTCTCATCGATGTTGCTTTCATAGGTAGATCACAGCTTTACCCCGCTGCGCTTCTAGCGCTGCTTGCCCTTAACAGAAGAACCCCAAGGCAAGATGAAACTACAACCTCTTCGATTTTTCGTGCGATGCCACTCGAACGGAAGACAAATGAGCAGATCGAGTTCGATCCAGTTGCTGGCACTGAGTTTGTTCCCGGCTCACTGATGCTCTGCCTTTAGTTGCGAGATCGCTTGCTCCAACTCCGGATTGGGTTTCAATCGATCGGCTGCTTCGAGGTGATGAATCGCGTCGGGGAGGCGGCCGGGAATGCCGGACAGTGCAACGCCCAGGTTGTATTGGGCATCGGCGTTGTTGGGTCTCAGCCGAACGGCGGCTTCGAATTGTGCAATGGACTCAGCCTGGCGCGAGGGGAAGTGAGAGAGCGCGACGCCGAGGTTGTTGTGCACATCGTCATTATTGGGTTCGCTGCGCACTGCCAAGTCCAATTCGGCGATGGCGCCGGCGGGGTCGCCGGCTTTCAGCAGCGCGACCCCGCGGGTCAAGTGAGTGTCGGTTGCCCCGCCAGCCTCGACTGCAGCCAGGTTGCGGCGAGCCTCGTCGTTTGTGGGGTCCAGGCGCAGCGCAGTCTGGAATTCTGCAATGGCATCGGGCAGACGTCCCGCCTGGGTCAAAGCGCTGCCCAGATTGTTGTGCGGGATAGGCGCGTTGGGAGCCAGCAGGATTGCGGCCTCAAATTGTGCGATGGCGTCGGGCAGACGGCCGGGCATTCTGGCCAGGGTGCTGCCGAGATCCGTGTGCGCCGGTACAGAGTCAGGATCGATGCTTACTGCGGTTTCGAGATACGGCAGAGCTTCAGACAACCGCCCCGAGGCCATCAGGTAATTGCCCAAGCTGTGATTGGCCACGGAATTGTCGGTTGTGACTGCAAGAGCATGCCGGAATAGTGTCTCGCTGTTGCGCCAACAGCCGATCTGGACCCATGTGAGCACGGCGCATGCCATGCAAGCCGCGGCGGCCAACGGGACTGCCAGCGCATTAGCCCGCAGTCTTTCCAGGATTTCTGCACCGCCCCATATCAGCATGATCAGGAGGCCGACCATCGGAATGTACATATAACGGTCGGCGCGTGACTGGCCACCTACCTGCACCAGCCCGATGACCGGAACAAGCGTAGTCACGAACCAGCCCCAACCTGATAACAAGTACGGTGAGCGGCGACGCAGCACAATGACTCCCACGGTAATGGCCGCCAACAAAAGTCCTGAGGCGAAGAGCGATAAAAAGGTGAAGGTGCGTGGATATGGATAGAAAACTGCCAGCCGCGACGGCCAGAATGTTTTGAGGATATAGAGGGCATACGACTTGGTTGCGTTCTCGAGTCGGATGCTCAACGGCAAGAGCTTCACCGCGCCGGCATGCTTCTGCACCAGCCATGTAATGGCAGCGGCGGCGGCCGAAAGCCCCAGCAGCGGAAGCTTTTCCCACATGGCCTTGCGCCACTGCTGCCCCAATCGCGCCAGCGGCCAATAATCCATCAGTAACAGCACGAACGGCAGCGTGACCACCATCGGCTTGGCCATCAGCCCAAGACACAGGCTGGAGGCTACAGCCAGATATCGGCCTGAGCCCGGACGCTCCGTATATCGCACATACAACCATAAGGTGAGAAACCAGAAGCAGGCGCTGAGTACGTCTTTGCGCTCGGCCACCCAGGCCACCGATTCCACGTGCAGCGGATGCAATGCAAATAGAAAAGCCACTAGAGCAGCGCGCCAGCGTGCTTGCGTGGCCCGCTCCAAGAAAATGAATAACAGCACGGCCGCCAGCGCGTGCAGCAGGACGTTGTGCAGGTGGTGCCATCCGCTATGCGGACCAAAGAACTGGAAGTCGAGCATGTGAGAAAGCCACGTCAGCGGAAACCAGTTGGCAGCATCCCGCGACGTAAGTGCCCATTCCAGCCCCTGCGCGGTCAGGCCTTGCCGGACGTGCGCGTTGCCGATGGTGTAATCGGGGTCGTCGTAGTTGACGAAATCGAAGTGACGCACCTGAGCGTAGACCGCGAACGTAACCAGGAGCAACGCCAGGTAAATCAGCAGATCGAGTCGGGAGCCAGAAAGAGCACGTGGCTTATGCGGTTGCACGAGCGGCTTGGCTCGGGGTTTGGGCACGGAAGATCTATTCTAACCGATTATTTTCGGCCCGCAGCCAAGTGACAATAGCGCAAGATTTTCATGGGCGGCCACGTCGAAATGACTGCGGCTTTTCTGCACTCACGTCACAGCGCTGGATTGAAGAAGCCTGCGGCGAGAGATCATGTTTTTCATCGTATTTCTTCCGTCGATTGCTCGAACAGTTAAACGTGCGGCGCCCACCCCGGCTGGTAATCGCGGCCCCACATCTTCATCGCCTCCGCGTCGCCCTGGATTTTTCCGTCGGTTGTGTCGAGCCGCAGCTCGCGATTGACCTTCCAGGCGATATTCGAAAGTTGCAGCATGGTCACAGCCACATTGCCCACCTCGATGGGCTGATTCAGCTTTGCTTTGTTGCGAATGCCGTCGATGAAGTTGGCAAAATGCGCGTCGGTCATGGAATCGCGCCCCACAAGATCGGACGACGAGGCCTCTTTACCGGTCTTGAACTCATCCGTCTTCTTGCCCTTCCAGTCGTAAACCTCGTAGCCGTCGGTGTCCACCACCACCGAGCCTGTGGTGCCCATGATCACTGCGCCGCGATCGCGTCCGTAGTCTTTCATTCCCTGGCAGCTCCTGCCTTCCCAGGAAATCAGCTTGTCGCCGTATTCGAAGCTCGTTACCAGCGTGTCGTAGAACTGCCAATCGTCTTTGAACTGGTATCTTCCGCCTGACGATGTCACGCTGCGCGGATAATCGGCGTCGAGCGCCCAGCGGCAAACATCCACCTCGTGCGTGCCATTGTTCAGCGCCTCCCCGGTGCCGTAAATCCAGAACCAGTGCCAGTTGTAAGGCTGAATGTTGCTGGTGTACGCCCGCCGCGGCGCCGGTCCCTGCCACAGATCCCAATCCAGTTGTGTCGGAACCGGAACGTCCGTGCCCACTCCAATCGACTTGCGGATATTGCTATACCAGGCCTTGGCGTAGTAGGCGCGGCCGATGAGTCCGTTGTGAATCTTATCCATGAGCTCGATGTAGAGCGGCGAAGACCGCCTCTGCGTTCCCATTTGCACCAGTTTTCCGTACTTGTTTCGGGCCGCAATCAACATTGCGCCCTCGGCAGGATTGTGACTGCACGGTTTTTCGACATACACATTCTTGCCCGCCTGCAGCCCCAGGATCGCCATCGGCGTGTGCCAGTGGTCGGGAGTGGCGATGGTGATCGCGTCCACTTCCTTCATCGCCAGCACATTGCGAAAATCCTTTTCCGCCTTGGGCGCATAGCCGAGCTCGTGCTCGGCCGCCGCGGCAAACTTGGCCAGGGTATTACTATCCACATCGCATACGGCCGCAATACGCGCTGTAGCTTCATTTGCCTTCAGCGATGAGAGATGCGCATACCCGCGCCCATGCAAACCGATTACTGCAAAATTGAGGCGGTCGTTCGAGCCCATAATCTGCGCGTAGCTTTTTGCCGTCGATCCAATCGCCAGGCCCGCTGCTCCCACCGCGAGCGTGTCGAGAAACTCACGCCGTGTCACCATTGTTTTCTCCACTCGATACCAACTGCTTTGATTGCGGGAATTCAGGTTCTTCGCCACCGCCTGAGACACCGCAAATTGCAATGAAATGCAGCCGCGTTAAGCTTCGAGCGCGCCCGCCGCTTTTAAATCCTTCTCCATGCCCGCCCAACTGATGCGCGTGGATTGTTCGGCCGTTCCGCCGCCGCGCCAGTGCGTTTCCAGGCTCACCGCTTCGCGATAGCCGATCTTCTTGAACGCGCGAAACTGCGCCGTCCAATCAATGTAGCCCTGGTCTACCGGCGCCCACACAATCTTTCCCTGATCATTCTTTATGGCGTTCTTGCAGTGGCAGTGATGAATGCGATCTTTCGGCAACAAATCCCATGCCGCGGGGAAAGCATCGAGCTCTCCGCGCATCACCGCGTTGCCGGCATCCCAGTTCAGCGCCAGGTGCGGCGTCTTCACGGCGTTCAACAACCGCGCCGCTTCGCGCCCGGTCGCCGTGTTGCATTCGAATTCGTTCTCCAGCACCAGCAGGATGCCGTGCTTACTGCAGGTCTCTGCGGCAGTCCGCAGCTTCTCGTCGATTGCTTGCCGGTACGGCGCCACATCGTCGATCCGCCAGAAATCGAAGCAGCGAACCTTCCCAGTTCCGAACTCCTTGGCCAGAGCGATACACCGTTCCAGAATCTCGTCTTGCTGCTTAAAGGTGTCCTGCGCGCCAAAATTATCGCCGTTGCCGCCGTAAATGGATTTCGGCGCGCCTGGCCAGTTCACCTTGAACAGCGGACTGGCAATGTCCGTCACCCGCAGGTTGTACTTGGCCAGAATCTTCTTCGATTCGGCAATCTGATCGCCGCTCAGATCGGTCACGTTCTTGTGCCACATCGACCGCAGCTCGATCCAGCTCATGCCGAAGTCGTTTGCGGCCACCGAGCAGGCGTGATCGAAATCTGGTGAAATTTCGTCGTTGATGACTGAAACCCTGAAGGGCGATTGCACGCGCGCGGCCCAGCCAACCATCGGCAGCGCAGTTCCGGCCGCTGCCGCTCCCACAACAAAACTCCGTCGTGTAAGTAGCGTCATGGATCTTTTCCTTTGAAAAACTCGGCTAAATGTTTGCGGCCAGTTTCGAAGGATACTCTGCCCTCATCGCGCGACTGCAATCGTGCCGCGGACGTGGCACGATTTAGCCCACCGGCCGAATTTGTTGAATCTCGAACTTTGTTGAGCTGTTCCTGCGGTGCGGGCGGCCAGCCTTGGGCTGATCCACCCGCTCGCGGATGGCTCCTTTGCTAATGGACCCGACAAGTGTTTATTTAAAGTCCTCTCATAAAATCGCCCTCCCCGCCCTGCTTAGAGTCAGAAGCGGACGGTGGCGGACAGCTGCAGTGTGCGGCCGCCGCCGACACCGTTGATCCCAGTACCGCTTCCTAACGTGCTGGTGATCTGTCCGAAGGTACCGCTGGTGATGGAGGTTGACGGGTTGGAGAACTGTGGAGTGTTTGTGAGCTGATACGCGTCGAGGCGGGCGTCCAGCACCCAATTTTCGTGCAGCACAAAGTCCTTAAACAGTGAAGCGTTGTTCTGGATGTAAGCGGGACCGCGAAACTCATTGCGTGAGACGTTCCCGATACTGGTTCCGTACACCAGGGGGCACGGAGTGCCTACGGCGCCGGAACAACCGGGAGGCTGCGAGAAGGCGGTCGGATCAAACCAGTTATGCCCTGCGCCGATGCCGTGGAGCACATGGTAGCCGCCAGTCAGATTTGCCATCTGCGTTTCGCCCGATGTATTGATGTTCCCGCCGTTGGCGGTGATATTCATGGGCAAGCCGGAGTATGCGGAGACGAGGCCTGATAGCTGCCATCCGCCGAGGATCGAAGCCGCGGCACCGGAGTTGAGCCAACGCTGGTGCGGTCCAAAGGGCAAGCGATAGATCACACTCTCCTCGAAGTTCTTCGCGTGATCAAAGTCGTTCGGAGCATAGTTGTGATGCTGATCAAGCCAGAAGTAGAGAGCGCCGTCGTCGCTGGTTTGGTACCCCAGGCCTTTGCCCCAGGTAAACGATGTCGTCACGTACAGGTTGCCGCCGATGTGACGGTTCAATTCGGTCTGCAACGACTGATAATTCGACGAATT
>JASHVE010000178.1 GCA_030039675.1 Acidobacteriaceae bacterium
TCCAGCATGCCGACATTGGTGAGAAATGGGACGCTCTCGACGCCGGGAAAATCCGGAACAATCGCTCGCCCGCCGACGTTGAGAAAGATCTCGCTCGCGGAGAGCACTTCGTTTCCTACGCGCATCTCGTGTGCTGACTCGAAGCGGGCGTGGCCGTTGTAGACGGTACAGTTTTCCATCCCGCGCAGCCAGCCTTCTACGCCGGTGCGGGATGTGGCGGATACTCGATCCTTGCGTGCTTTCACAGCCTTCATGTCGACCGAAACGTCTTTTGACACCACGCCGTATTCGGCAGCCTGAGTTGCCTTACGCGCCACATAGGCGCTTGCCACCAGAGTTTTGGTGGGAATGCATCCCGTGTTGACGCAGGTGCCTCCGAAGAGCTTGCGCTCGACGATCGCGACCTTCCGGCCCGATCGGGTAAGCCGCCCGGCAAGCGAGGGTCCAGCCTGGCCGGCCCCGACGATGATGGAATCAAAAACCTCAGGCATAGGCAACGATCCAGAATACCCCGATTCGCGGGTGAGGGTTCTGCCGAAAAAGTTTCGATGCGAAATCTGCGGCTGACGATGCGGCCTAATTCGTCGGACGCTGTCTACGGCCGCGAAAACGGATGCGGACGGAAAAGCTCTGTGAGCTTCCACGCTCCCCGCTGGCGGCGATTAGTTGAGCCAGGGGGGCGAAGTCTTGAACCCAGTTGAGGATCAATGCGTTGGCCGTAACTCTTGCCTCTCCGTTGTTGATGGCGCTGATGATGGCTTCGTGCTCCATCCGGCTGAGTTCGAGCTTGTCGGTGATATTGCGGGCGTCAGGCCCGCGCCTTGTAAATAAGGCATCAGCGAGAGGTGACTTGCGAGCCGCTTCAGAAAGATGAGAAAAACGTTTCCAGTTCCTGGACTCTTTCTGCGGCGCTACAACACTCGGCGCCCACCAGCTCGGCAGCAATCGAAATAAAGACGAGCAGGCTTCCGGATCGAAACTCAAATTGAAAGGGATGCTCGACGAACCGCTTGAGGTCGTGGTTGACGTACGAGAAGCTCTCTTCCCGCTCGATAATGGCGACAAACGCCGGTCCTCTCCACCGGAAGATGCGATCGGCGGGCCGCAGCAGAGTAGTTGCGATCCGCTGGGTGATAAGGCACAGCAATTCATCGCAGATTCGATCGCCGAAGCGAACGTTGAGTTGCCGCATATTTTGAATATAAAAAGCAGCCAGATGCTTGTTGCGCGAGTTCGTTTCGAGCGCCAGGATCGCCTCCTCAGCTGCCTCTCGATTGGGAAGCCCAGTCAGACGATCGAGGAGCGCTCCGTTGGCGCTCGGAATGTTGCCGTTTCCAGCCGGGGTATGTGCAGGAGGGGCAATCGGCTTCTGGTCCTTCGCTGAGGCCCGGTCGGAACCTGCCTGCTCCTGCAGTGGTTGTGCCGCGACCACGGTTTTTGTGTTTGCATATTCCTCGAGAATAAGAAGGCGCTCCTGCAGCCGGGTCAAAAGCGCGGTTGCCTCCTGCTTTCGTGTGCGCTCTGACTTTATCAGCTGGCCAAGCGCAAGTTCGAGATCCTCTCTTGCGACAGCCAGACCGTCAAGAGTTTGCGCCTCCGTAATACGCCTTTCGATCTCGCTCAGATCGGGCCCGTCGCAATTGGATCGCATTGTTCCAACTGCAGAAATAAGTGTCCGTGTAATGCCGCGAAGCTGCGATATAACTCCGTTGATATGCCGCGGTGAATCGGCAGAATGTGCCGGCGGTTCGTCGGCTTGAGGCAGAATATCGCCTTGGATTTTGTCTTGATTCACAAATCAATCCTTCTGGGTTTCAGAAGATCGTTCTCTGGCGTCTTCGATCTGAGGCGCGTGATCAAGTACTCCGATCCTCAGGCTGCTTGTCGATGCGATACCGGCAGCTGGGATAGCGGGGCTACAGACAGCCGCACTCCGTAGTTATCGACGAGGAATCGAATCTCTTGAGAGCTCGGTGCACAAAACATAGAGGTGGGCCAGTTCGTTTAGAAGCTGGGGCCGTCGATACCGGTAGCAGGGATCCTGATTGGAATGGCATAACCGAAGCTCTTCCGAATACAGTCAGTCACAAGTATCGGCAGGGCCCTGGAACCAATAGAAGCGACAACGACTTGGCGAATGGTCAGCCATATCAAATCGCGCAGCGTGAAATTATTTTTTCCGGATCCCACTAGAACCCGCAGCAGAAGAGGCCGATAGATTGCGCGTAACAACCACCTGCTCCATGTAACGATTCCGCACTTCTGACAAACGGAAGCGGTTCGGCGCAGGCGGAATTCGATACAAGGAGCATAGAAATGAGCATTTCCATTATCAATAACATCTCTTCGCTCGTCGCGGAGAACGCTGTCTCCAACACGCAGGCCAACCTGCAAACTACCCTCCAGCAGCTTTCGACCGGTCTGAGAATCAACTCCGGTGCGGACGATCCCGCGGGTCTGTCGATCGCTGAGGGGCTGGGCGCGAACATCTCAGCTCTTACGCAGTCCAGCCAGAATGCGTCCAACGGCGTGGGCGTTCTGCAGACCGCAGATGGCGCGCTGTCGCAGGTCAACACCATTCTCAACCAGGCAGTCACGATCGCTACCGAGGCTTCCACCGGAGGTCTTTCCAGCAGCCAGTCGAGTGCGTTGAACACTGAGTTTACGGCGATTCTGAGCGAGATCAACCAGATTGGCCAGACCACAAACTTCAACGGCACATCAGTCTTTGCCTCCAGCACCCCCACGTGGGTTTCTCAGCAGGGATCTACGGCCGCTCCGCTGGCGACCACCGATGCTTTGACCGATGGGTCGGTGACCACGATTCATGATTCCGAAACGGGTGGCACCTTCGTTTTCACGGCGGGCGCGACAAGCACAATCGCCAGCTTGCAGTCG
>JASHVE010000179.1 GCA_030039675.1 Acidobacteriaceae bacterium
GAGCACCAGGTGACCAGCGATCCTGGACCCATTGCCAGCCAGGAATGGTTTATTGGCAACCTGACGCGCGTGCTCAAATCCGTACCCAAAAACAAGCTCATCTGCGCCGTGGGCAACTACGGCTACGATTGGACGCTCTCGATTCCGGGCCGGCCGAAGCGGGGCAAAAAGCCGGTTAAACCACAGGTGCTGAATACCGAGGATCTCTCCGTCTCCGGCGTGTGGCAGGAGGCTTCGGATGCCGACGCCGACCTCGATCTCGATTACGACACGTTGAATCCGCACTTCGAGTACATCGACGAGGATGCGAACCAGCGTCATGTGGTCTGGTTCCTCGACGGGGTCACCCTCCTCGATGAGATGCGCGGTGCACGGCAGTTGGGGCTGCAGACCTTTGCACTGTGGCGTCTGGGCACAGAGGACAGTTCTCTGTGGAATGTGTGGGACAGGCCGGCCAACCCAGACTCTCTGCAGGCGCTCGGCTCCGTGCAGCCGGGTCACGATGTTGATGTCGAAGGCCAGGGCGATATCATGCGCATCACCGGTTTGCCGCAGCGCGGCAAGCGCACGGTGGAAGTCGACAGCGACGAACCCGATCCGCGCAAGAAGCTCATCATCGACGAGCACATGGACGTGTATCCGCGCAACTTCACGGTGGAATACTACGGCTACCACCCCAATGAAGTCGCGATCTCGTTCGACGATGGCCCTGACCCGAAGTGGACGCCGCAGATTCTCGACATTTTGAAACAGAAGCACGTGAAAGGCACCTTCATGCTGATCGGCGAGGAGGCTGCGCAGAACGTGGGCCTACTGAAGCGGATCGTGCGAGAAGGCAACGAAATCGGCAACCACACCTGGAGCCATCCAGACATCAGCGACATCTCGACCGGCCAGCTCGACCTGCAGGTGAAGCTGACGGAACGGCTCTTCGCGAGCAAGCTGGGAGTGCAGCCGCTCTATTTCCGCCCGCCGTATGACATCGACGAAGAGCCAGAGACCGACGACCAGGCTGCTCCAGTCGTGCCCGCGCAAAACCAGGGCTATATCGTCATCGGCAACAAGATCGATACCGACGACTGGATCGAACATCCTCGCAAAACGCCCGCCGAAATTACGCAATCGGTTCTCGAACAACTGCAGATTATGAAGACCAAGCCGCAGTTCTGCGGTTCCGTGATCCTGATGCACGACGGAGGCGGCGACCGTTCGGCGACTGTGGCTGCGCTGCCTTACCTGATCGATACTCTGCGTGCCCACGGCTACACCTTCGTTCCGGTTTCCGCGCTGATGGGAAAGACCACAGCGCAGGTCATGCCGCCCCTCACCTTCTGGCAGCATGTGCGCGCGATTCCCGACTCGATCGCCTTCTCCGCCGTCGACATTATCGGCACCTTCATCGTGATGGTCTTCTTCGTGGGCGATATTCTGATGAGCGCGCGGCTCATCATTGTGGGGCTTTTTGCCGTCATTGACCGTCTGCGTAAGCCGCATCATGAGCCCACCCCCGGCTACGCACCGCGCGTCGCCGTTCTCATTCCGGCCTACAACGAAGAAGCGGTCATCGTGCGTACTATCCGCTCGGTGCTCAACTCCGACTACAAAAACCTGCACGTCATCGTTATCGACGACGGCTCGAGCGACCGCACGGCCGAAGTGGCGGCGGAGGCCTACGCGCAGGAGATCCGGGCGGGGCACCTGCAGGTGCTGACCAAGCCGAATGCGGGCAAGGCTGCCGCACTTAATTACGCACTCGACAGAATGACGGAGGAGATCTACGTCGGTATCGACGCGGACACGGTGATCGCTCCCGATGCCATTTCCAAGCTGGTGAGCCACTTCGAAGACCCGCGCATCGGCGCCATGGCCGGCAACGCAAAGGTCGGCAACCGCGTGAATTTATGGACGCGCTGGCAGGCCCTCGAATACATCACCAGCCAGAACTTCGAGCGCCGCGCCCTCGATCTCCTGCATGTTGTGACGGTCGTTCCCGGCGCAATCGGCGCATGGCGCACCGCGGCGGTCAAGGCTGCGGGAGGCTATCCGCTGAACACCGTGGCCGAAGACGCCGACCTGACGATGAATTTGCTCGAACAGGGGCTCAAAGTAGATTACGAAGACCGCGCGCTCGCCTTCACCGAAGCTCCGATTGATGCGCGCGGGCTGATGCGGCAGCGCTTCCGCTGGTCCTTCGGAACCTTGCAAGCCGTCTGGAAGCATCGCGCTGCGTTTGTGCGCAACAAAGCCCTGGGCATCTTTGCGCTGCCCAATATCCTGATCTTCCAGATGTTCCTGCCGCTTGTCTCGCCCTTTATCGATCTGCTGTTCGCGTGGGGCATCATCAACTTCTTTGTCGATCGGCACTACCACCCCGAGGCCGCTTCACCGGCAAGCTTTGAGAAGCTCGTGACCTACTTCCTCGGATTCCTGGTGATCGACTTCATCACCTCTTCGGTGGCCTTCAGCCTGGAGAGGCGGCATCCGGCCAATAAGGGCGATGGATGGCTGCTCTTCCATATCTGGCTGCAGCGGTTCGCCTACCGTCAGCTCTTCTCCGTGGTGCTCTTCAAGACCCTGAAGCGCGCCATCGACGGCAAGCCCTTTAACTGGGACAAGCTGCAACGCACCGCCAAGATGAGCAAGCGGACCGAGGTGCTGACGGCAGTCCACGAGTAGGACAGCCGGCTGAAATGCTCTGCGCAAGAGACAGGAAGGGTCAGGACACGAGTTGATCGTGGCTCTGCGCAGTCACTGGCAGGCCGGGACTTCAATCCCCGCAGAAAGTCAGCAAGGAAACAGCGCTTCGGCCATGAGAAATATTCTTTCGCTCGGAGTTCCCGTCTTTTGATTTATCAAGAGGCTGCCTACGGCCCGAGATAAAGCTGGACGCCGGGCGGTGAGAAGTTCAGCGTCTTTGTTTTGGGATCGTAGTCTACATTCAGCGCGTCGCTCTTGCGGCCGTTGATCAGCACCGCCACCAGCAGCACATTGCCATAGACGCGGGCAGCCGCTATGTGATGGCTGTGGATGGCGCCATATTCGTTGTCCGGACTCGTCGCGCCCCAGTCACCCTCAAAACGGCTGAAAGGGTACACACTGTGCTGCGCCGGATGCTGCTGCCAGTCCTTGTCGTGCGTCCAGATACCGTAGGCCGCAGCCAGGTCGTTCCTCTCGATGGCCTCGAGGAAACGGTTCACCGCCGCCCTCCCGAAGAGATGAGCGTTCCAGTTCCACGGCCAGTCCACAGGCCGGCCGGCAACGAGCCACCAGACGATGATCAGCACACCCACGGCGCCCGCCGAGATGGAGAGAATCTGCTGGCGGCGCCTGGCGCGCGCTTCGTCAAACTTCGGTGCGTCAAGAAGGGTCATCGGCTTACTTCCTCAAAAAGACAGCGAACCGTCAGGCGTCCGGTGCCACGCAGTGGACGGTGAATCAGTCCGCACTCCATTAGACACCATTGCGATGGCTCGTGTTCCCTACTCCCTGGTGTACACCGTGCGGTTCTTGTCCGCGTGCCGCTCGAGTGCCAGGTCGATGAGCCGGGTAATCAGGTCCTTGTAACTGAGCCCCGAGGCCTCCCACAGCTTGGGGTACATGCTGATGCGCGTGAAGCCGGGCAGCGTGTTTACTTCGTTCACGTAGATGCGGCGCCGGCCGCCCGGTTCCATGAGGAAGTCCACGCGCGCCAGCCCTGCGAGATCGCAGGCTCGGAAGGCCGCCACGGCCATCTCGCGGATTTGCTTGGCCTCGGTGCGGGTCAGTTTCGCCGGAATCACAGGCACCGATCCCTCGGAAAGATACTTGGCCTCGTAATCGTAGAACTCCTTGCCCGGAATGATCTCACCCACCACACTGGCCTGCGGCGCATCGTTGCCGAGCACAGCAACCTCCAGCTCGCGCGCGCGGCCTTTCTTGCCGCCGACGCTTTGCTCGATCACCAGCTTGCGGTCGTAGCGGCCGGCAAGCGTGAGCGCCGGACCCAGCTCCTTGCGCTCATGCGCCTTGCTGATGCCCACCGAAGAGCCCAGGTTCGCCGGCTTCACAAACAGCGGATATTCGAGTGCGGCTTCGGTCTGCGCGATCGTCTTACGCGGCGACTTCTCCCATTCTGCGCGGAGCACGGTCACGTGCTTCACAATCGGCAGGCCAGCCTCTACAAAAAGGCGCTTCATCACGTCCTTGTCCATGCCCGCCGCGGAGCCCAGCACGCCGGAGCCGACATACGCAATGCCGGCCAGTTCAAAGAGGCCCTGGATCGTGCCATCCTCGCCGAAGGTGCCGTGCAGCACCGGGAAAACTACATCGAGCGCAGACACCGGGTGCGACGAATGGTGCGGTTCCGGAGCCAGGAGCGTCGGCATCCCTTCCTGCAGCAGCTTGGCACCCGGGGTCGTCTCAGGGTCACCTGCACGCAGGCGCCGCGCCACGGTGCTGGTGTCGCCTTCCAGCAGACCGCGCGCATCGGCGCTGGCCAACCAACGGCCCTCCTTGGTGATGCCGATAGGCGTTACATCGAATTTGTCACGGTCGATGGCGTTGAGAACAGAAGCGGCGGAGAGCAGCGAAACCTCATGCTCGCCACTGCGCCCGCCAAAGAGAATGCCTACACGGAGTTTTTTGGCCATTATCCTGTTGATTGCCGCTTTGAGTATGCAGACTGCGCGGCTTCCTTCAGTTCAGTGTAGACCGTGCAATTCACTTCTCTAAGATGATGAATTCCTCAGAGTATCTTCTTCCCAAACGCGGAGCAGGCCAGTTCGACGGCCAGATCGGCCGTGCGATTGTGCTCGTCGATCACCGGATTCACTTCAACGATCTCAAAGCTGAGCAGGCGGCCATGATCGGCGAGGATCTCCATCGCCAGATGCGCTTCGCGGTAGGTAGCGCCGCCGCGCACGGGCGTGCCTACTCCGGGAGCATCTTCGGGATCGATCCAGTCCAGATCGAGCGAGACGTGATAGCCCACCGTCCCGCGGCCGGCAGCGCGCAACGCCTCTTCCATCACCGCGCGCATGCCGCGCTCGTCGATGTCGCGCATGG
>JASHVE010000180.1 GCA_030039675.1 Acidobacteriaceae bacterium
GTGCGGGCTTCGAGGGCTTCGGCGAAGGCTGCGAGTTCCTTGATGCTCTTTTCCAAATCCAGAAGAACATCTTCGCCTTCGCGGGCGAGTTCGAAGTAGGCTTCGATGTCGCTGGTGCGGCGGACGAGCCCTTCGTCATCGGCGACAAGCTGCTCTAGGCGCTTGCGGTCGCGCATCAATGGTTGCGAGGCCGCGGGATCGGACCAGAGGGCCGGATCGGCGAGCTTCTTTTCTATTTCGGCGAGTTCCCTGCGGATGCGGGCAGGGTCAAAGATACTCCCGCAGGTCGCGCACCTGGTCGCGCACGGGAGCGTATGCGAATTCGAGATCGTTTAAGGACGACATCTGCTCGTTTGACCTGACTGCATTTTGAAATGAGAGGGTTGCCCTCTCTAACTCAAGAATATCACTACGCCAGCTTGGGTAAATTCTCGTGTTCGACGCTCGCTACTTAAACCTCGTCGAGCAAGTTCAGGAGGAAGGCCTTGTTGCCGCCGGAGGGAGCAGGGGCCTTCAGGCCCCTGAACGAAGCGCCGCAATGCGCGGCCTTTAGGCCCGGACCCTCATTTCGCAACGAAATGTGACGGCATGGGGTCCAACGAGGCGCAGCTAACGGAGCTGAATCGGTACGCATTCGGCGAGCTCGCAAGCCCTCGCCGGACAGGGTTCTCCTCGATATAACGCACGCATTGGATAAACTTCTCTTCGCTCGCGATCTGGCTCTCGTTGAAGCTGCGCATCCACACATTGACCTTGCTCTTCAAACGGAAGGAGAAGCCTCCCTTGATGAATTGCAGAGCTTTTTCCAGCGACACATCCTGGGCCGGCGTGATCAGGGCGTGGAAGTGGTCAGGCATGATGACGAATGCATGCAGGAGGAATTTTCCCTGGCGGTGATAGTCGAGGATGGTCTGCTCCAGCAGCCCTGCAGTGGCCGTGACCTGAAAGAGCCTGCGGCGTTGCGCTGTCACTGCGGTCACCAGATATGTGCGTGTTTCCTGAGGCGCGAATCGCATCCCGGAATCATAGACGAAAGGCCCGTGGCTAAAGCCATGCCTTTTCCCGTCCGCATTCAGGGGCCTGAAGGCCCCTGCTCCCTCCGTGTTTGAATGCCGGTCGTCAGGAGCCTACAGCGGTTTCACAGTTGGTGTATCCCGAAGCCACGGCTGCAAAGTGGCATTTTCCTCAAGAAAATGCCACCTTCCGCAACTTTAACAGGGGCACAGTAACTGTGGAACCGCTTTAAAGGCTCCTGCCCCCTCAGCGCCCAGCCTGCTGGCGCAAAGGTCGTCCTCCAGCCCAGACCACAATCCCCAAACTCAGGAGCACGCACAGCCACGCGAAGAGGTCGCCGTGGGCGGTGTAGAAGGTGATGTTGTCGCGGAAGCCGTAGGCTGCGGGTAGCGCATCGATGATATGGCGGGGAATGCTCTGGCGGACGCGGCCGTAGGGGTCGATGGCGGCCGTTACGCCGTTGTTGGTGTCGCGCAAGAGCCAGCGGCGGTTTTCGATGGCGCGCATGCGGGTCATGTTCAGGTGCTGCCAGGGAGCGCTGGTGTCGCCATACCAGCCGTCGTCGCTGAGGTTGACGAAGACCTCGGCGCCGTTGAGGGCGAAGTGGCGCACTTCGTCGGCGAAGACAGCTTCATAGCAGATGAAGATGCCGTAGCGATGCGTTTGTCCATCGGGGCCGGTGAGATGGAATATTCTGCGCTCGCTGCCCGGCGTGAAGGCCGAGACTTTGCCGGTAAGTTTGTGGGCAAAGAAGAACAGACGCGCGAAGGGGATGTATTCGCCGAAGGGGACGAGGTGAATCTTGTCGTAGCGGCCGACTTCCTGGCCGTCGGCGTTGAAGACCATGGCGGAGACGTAATCTTGCCAGCCCTCAGACGGAACAAACTCAGCTCCGATGCCGTTGACGATGAGCGGCGCATCTTCCGCGCGGGCAATCTGGGGGATGGAGCGCTGGAAGCGCGGGTCGGATTCGAAGTACGGCGCCGGCGACTCCGGCCAGACGACGAGATCGGGATGCGCGGGCTGGGGCGGACAATGCGGGTTGACCGTTCCCGCGCCGGTTTGCGGGATTCCCCCGATGAAGCTTTTGCAGGTTTCGGCGCCAAGTTGCGTGAACTGGGCCATGTGCTGGCCCCACTCGCCGGGGCTTTGCCAGTAGCCGGTGTGCTCCACGTCGAGGTCAGGCTGGATGAGGACTGCTTCCGCGGTTGGCGGGGGTTGGGGCGCCGCGTCGAGAACACCGGTTGCGCCCGAAACGAGCAGGATTGCGCCGCAAGCGGCCCATGCCAGGCGCCCTGTGAACCGGCTCGGTGCTTTACGCTGGACCAACAAGCCGCCGGCGAGCAGCGCATTCGCGGCCACGAGCACAAAACTGATGCCATAGACACCGGTCCAGGGTGCCAACTGGTTGATGAGGCCGTTGTCGACCTGCGAGTAGCCGAGCTGATCCCAGGGGACACTGGTGATGCGGGCGGCGGCTAACTCCAGCGCGGCCCAGAGAAACGGCGCAAAGGCGAGGGCGAGACGGACCGATCCTGTTGCCCGACGCACGAGCAGGACGCCCCAGCCGAAGAGCCCAAAGTAGAGGCCAAGGACCAGGCTGAAGAGCAAAAGGATCAGCGCAGAGACTGCCGGTGGCAGGCCGCCGTGGATGAGCATCGTGTCGTAAATCCAGTAGCAGTTGCCGATGTACCAGAGGACGCCGCAGAGGTAGCCGAGGAGAAATCCGCGGCGGAGTGGATGGGGATCAGGAGAATCGCCGCCCGATAAAAGCGCCCAGAGGAGCGGTACCAGTCCGAACCAGGCAAAGACGGAGCGCCAGGGCAGCATGGGCCCGGCGATGGGAAACGGCAACTCAAGCAGGCCGGCTGAGAGAGCGGCTGCGGCCCAGGGTTGCCAGCCGTGCAGGTTCACCGAACCTGTTGGTGAGGATGGCTGCATACAGAACTGAGTTTAAAGCACTTGGACAGGAGACATGGTGAAAGACGGATTCGGGGTACAATCGACAGCATGATTTTAGCGATGTTGGCAATGCGCCTGCTTGAGGTGATGTTCTTCGTCGGCCTCGTGGGATCGGCGGTGGTGGTGGTTATCAGCTTCTTCGAAGACGGTAAAGAATTGTTCGGCAAAGACTAAGAGCCAAACTGCGACCGGGGCCGATGGATTCTTTATTTTTTATTGACACTGTATTCATTCAGCCATAGACTCGTCGCAGGGCGGTGGTTTCGCTCTCACGATGGTGGAACGCCGGCTAGAACGCCGGCATTTTTGCGATGGCATCTAACCGTACGATCGTTGCCCCCCCGCCCGACCGCGTAAGGCTTATAGTGGCATCCTCCGTGATGCTCACATTCATCTCTTTTTGGCGTGCGGCCGCCATTGTTCTCAATGATCTAGGTTCTTCGGCCTTTTACGCAGGCGGCATCGCTGAGCAGGCGGTGGGAGCGGCTGCGCCGTGGTTCATCCTGGGCATCATGCTGTTCAGCTTCGCGGTGCGCGCGGTGTACGTCGAGAGCTGTTCGATGTTCACCCGCGGCGGGGTGTACCGCGTGGTGAAGGAGGCTCTGGGCGGCACCTTCGCCAAGCTCAGCGTCTCGGCGCTGATGTTCGACTACATCCTCACGGGGCCAATCTCCGGCGTTTCGGCCGGGCAATACATTACCGGCTTGATGAACGAGCTGATGACGGTGGCCAACCAGAACCACTGGCTGCCGCTGGCCCTGATCGACGCGCAGGGCCATCCCTTCCAGTTCAACATGGATTACACCTCGGCGATGTTCGCGGCGCTGGTGACGATCTATTACTGGTGGCAGAACATCAAGGGGATCGAAGAGTCGAGCGGCAAGGCGATGCAGGTGATGCAGATTACCACAATCATGGTGGTGATCCTGCTGGTGTGGGGTACTTACTCGGTCTTGGTGCGCGGCGTGCACCTGCCGCCGTCGCCGATTCCATCGCATTTGAAGTTCAGCCCGGATGCGCTGGGATTTCTGAAAGGCCATGGTCTGCCGATCTTTGGGCTGTTCGGCATTCTGATGGCGTTCGGGCATTCCATCCTGGCGATGAGCGGCGAGGAGAGCCTGGCGCAGGTCAATCGCGAGATCGAGCACCCGAAGCTGAGGAACCTGAAGCGCGCGGCAATCGTGATCGCGATCTACAGCCTGATCTTCACGGGCGGGGCAACGCTGCTGGCGTCGATGCTGATTCCGGATTACGAACGGACCCACATCTACCCTGACAATCTGATCGCCGGTCTGGCGATGTTCATGGTGGGGCCGCTGTTCTGGCGCATCGTGTTCCGGATCTTCGTAGTGCTGGTCGGGTTTCTGATTCTTTCCGGCGCCATCAACACATCGATCATCGGCTCGACGGGCGTGCTGATGCGCGTGGCCGAAGACGGCGTGCTGACCGACTGGTTCCGGATGCCGCACAAGAAGTTCGGCACGAGCTACCGCATTGTCAACCTGGTGTTCATCCTGCAGATGTTCACCATCATCGTCAGCCGGGGCAACGTGGATACCCTGGGTGAGGCGTATGCCTTCGGCGTGATCTGGTCGTTCACCTTCAACAGCCTGGCCATGCTGGTGCTGCGCTGGAAGTACAACGGCGAGCGGGGCTGGAAGGTGCCGCCGAATATCCGGATCGGCAACAGGGAGATTCCGGTTGGGTTGATTTCGGTCTTCATGGTGCTGTTGACCACTGCGACCGTAAACCTGTTTACGAAATCCGTGGCGACGGTGAGCGGTGTTGCTTTTGCCGCAGCGTTCTTCGTCATCTTCACCGTCTCAGAGCGCAAGAACCTGAGGCAGCACGCGCTGACTGCGCGGCAGATGAAGGACCACTTCCAGCTTGAGCACCAGGAGAAAGTGAGCCGCGAGTCGGCGGCAATCCGGCCGGGCGGCACGATGGTGACGATGCGGGACGCGGATAATCCCTTGGCGCTCAAGTGGACGCTGGCGCGCACCAACACCGACGACAAAGACGTGGTCGTTATCAGCGTGCGGATGATGGGCGTGGGTGGACCGGAGTATCTGAGCGCCGAGCAGCAGAGTTTCAGCGAGCACGAGCAGACGCTGTTTACGAAAGCCGTGTCGGTAGCAGAGAGCTTCGGCAAGAAGGTTTCGCTGCTGGTGGTGCCCGCCGGAGATATCTTCGCGGCGCTGGCGCAGAGCGCGAATTCGCTGGAAGTGGATACATTGGTGTCGGGATTGTCGAGTTCGATGACCGCCGAGGACCAGGCCTTTCACATGGGCCAGGCTTGGGAGGCTCTGCCGGATCCCAAGCGCCAGTTCAACTATTATGTCGTGGGGCCGAATGGCGAGACGAAGGTGTTTTTCATCGGGCCGCACGCGCCGACGCTGAGCCCGGACGATGTGCAGCTGGTGCACCGGCTATGGCTCAATATGCGCCGCGATCCGTCGGCCGGGGATTTGCACCACAGCGACATCATCACCTACGCGTTGACCCGGCTGGCGAGCCAGTATGCGCGAGAGAAGGTAGAGATTCTGCGCGACCTGCGCAACTGCCGCGCCGCGGGGACACAGGACAAGCTGCACTACGGCGGCCAGCCGGATTCCTCGAACCTGGCCAACGCGGGCCCTTCGCAGCGCGCTGTGAAACAGACACGCGA
>JASHVE010000181.1 GCA_030039675.1 Acidobacteriaceae bacterium
ACTGAAGCTGCTTCGGGAGGCATTCGCTTTGGCGTGCAGTTGAACGCCTTTCCGATCGACCCCAAAAACTTTCAAAGCTTTCTCGACACGCTGGCGCAGGTGAAGCAGATCGGCTACCAGGGATTCGAGTCGAGCTTTCGCAATGTGAGCGGGCAGTTTGCTGCGGCGGAGCCGGCGCGCGGCAGCATTGAGCAAACAGGCCTCACTTTCTTTGGCATTCATATCTTCTTCCCGAACGAAGGGTACGACCAGAAGACGCATATCGCGGCTCCTTCGGTCTACGAGCCGGTAGCACGTGGGGGCGCAGCGCTGGGTGCAAAGCACCTGATCCTCAGCGGCGCGCCGGCGGCGGACGCAGACCAGCTCAAGTCCAAGATCGAAGGCCTCAACGCAGCCGGCCGTTTCGCGCAGAGCGCCGGCATTTCCCTTGCCTACCACAACCACTGGTGGGAGTTCGAATCGAAGATTGGCGAAATCGAAGCGCTTTACACGCAAACCGATGCCGCGCTCGTCCACTTTGTGCTGGACGCGGGCCACGCCTACCACGGTGGCGCCGATGTTCCAGCTTTTATTCGCGCGCACTCCCGGCGCATCGTCGGCTTCCATCTGCGCGACTACCGCGATGGTCATCTCGTCACGCTCGGTACCGGCACCTTTCCGCTCGCTGAAGTGGCCGCGACGATCAGGCAGATCGGATGGAAGGGCTGGGTTGAGAACGAAGAGGAACGCGAGGACCTTTCGAAGAACGGAGCGGAAGTGATCGCACCTGCTTACAAGGCAATGAAGGAGGCCTTCGCATCGTGAATCGCCGTGATTTTCTCTATTCAGGCGCGGCCGCCGCTCTTACGGCCCGCAACCTCGATGCGCGCGCTTATGCCGCAGTGGACGGAGCGAACGATCGCGTGGGCCTGGGCGTCATCGGCTGCGGACGCCGCGCAACCGACGTGTGCCGCGGCTTTGTGCAGGATCCGCGGATTCAGATTCGTGCACTGGCAGACATCTACGACAAGCAAATCGCCGACTTCCAGGGCCGGTTCAAAGATGATGTGGCGCAAGCGAAGGTCTCGGTCGAGTACCAGACGATGCTCGACCGCAAAGACATCGACGCGGTGCTCATCGCAACGCCCGATCACCTGCACGTCGAGATTGCCAAGGACACGCTCGGCGCCGACAAACACACGTATCTCGAAAAACCGACGCTGCACCGCTGGAACGAGCGCGGCGCGCTGGTCCACGCTGCAAAAGAGAGCAAGGCCATTCTGCAATGCGGCATGCAGCAGCGTAGCGGCTCGCACTACAAACGTGTAAAACAGGAGGTCTTCGGCTCCGGACAACTCGGCGACGTTGTGTTTGTCCGCGCGGTATGGAGCAATTTTCCGTGGCAGCGGCGCGTGATTCCTTCGGAGCCGAAACCACCCAGCCTGCGCTGGGATCTCTTTCTCGGGCCGGCGCCGAAGGTTCCGTATGAAACCTCGCGCTATAGTTCATGGCGTTCGTATCGCGACTACGGCAACGGCCTGCTCGCCGACATCCTCACGCACTGGGCGGACGTGGCGCAGTGGATGCTCGACGACGATCAGCCAACGAGCGCGGCGGCCCTCGGCGGAGACTTTCAGTTGCGCGGCGATCTCACCAATCCTGACACCGTGAGCGCGATCGTGCGCTACAAAAACTGGAATCTCAACTTCGAGTCGTCCGTGCTTTCAATTCGCAACGATGTTCCGTCGGTATTCTTCGAGGGAACGAAAGCATCGCTGAACCTCACGCGCAAAGGCTATACGCTGACTCCGAACGATGGAGCAGCCACCGAGGTGACTTCGACCGAGAGCCTGGAGCGCGTGCACACAGGTAATTTCATTGACGCGATCGTCAGGGGCGAAAAGCCCAACGCGCCGCTGGCAGCCGGACTGGCCGCCAGCGTGCCGGTGATGATGGCGCTGGCATCGTACTGGTCGCAACGTTTCGCGACGCCATCGGATTTAACTTAGAGGCCCCGCACGTTGTTTTGACGTGCGGCAACCAGGACGCGCAGACGCAACACACGGAATTGTCGTTGGACCTCGATCCCCGGGCTGACAGCAATGCTCTAACCGTGACAACAGGCGCCGCAACCCAGAGGAGAAGCCAGCCAACGGCGCTTCTCCCACGAAAGGGAAACATGAACAACACACTTCGCAAACTACTGAACATCGGTTTCGCAGTGCTTGTCGCTCTGAGCGTTGCGACGCCCCTCTTCGCGCAATCGACGGGCACCATCCGCGGTACGGTGACTGATCCGAGCGGCGCGGCGATTGCCAGGGCCGCAGTGACGGCAACTGACAGCAATACCGGGATCAGGCGCACCGAAGGAACAAACGAGAACGGCATCTTCGTTTTTCCTGATCTGCCCATCGGCTCGTACGCGCTGAAGATCAGCGCCGCGGGTTTCGCGACGCAGGACCGGCCCGCGTTGACACTCATTACCGGTCAGGTGATCGACCTGACAATCGCCATGTCGGTTGGGTCGCAGACGCAGGAAATTACCGTCACCTCAGAGACACAGCAGATTGAGACGACAACTTCGACAGTCGCGCAGTCGGTGACGCAACAACAGATGCGCGACCTGCCGTTGAACGGCCGCAATCCGCTGCAACTGACGACGCTCACTGCGGGAACCGTGCTGACCACCACCGGCACAGAGAGCGGGCAGGAGGACAATACCGGCCTTTCAGTCAACGGGCTTCGTGCCACGGAAAATACCTACACACTCGACGGCACCATCTATGTCAACCGCTTCTTCAACTCTGTACCCACCATGCCGAATCCGGATGCCCTGCAAGAGTTCACCATCCAGTCGTCGGACTACAGCGCCGATCACGCCGGCGCCGGCGCGCTCGTCCAGCTGTCGACGCGTTCTGGTACGGATCAACTCCACGGCTCGGCATGGGAGTATCTCCGGAATACCATTTTCAATGCGAAGAATTACTTCCAGACCTATGTGCCGCCTTTTAAGCTGAATCAATTCGGCGGTACCATCGGCGGGCCGGTGTTTAAGAGCAAGAAAGCATTCTTTTTCTTCTCAGCGGAAGATCTTCAGCAGCGATCCTCGCCCACACCGATCACGTTTCAATTGCCCACGATCACGGGCAGCGTGGACTCCGGCGTGACGGGAAATGGCGAAGTCAGCGGAGATTTCTCGGCGTTGCTGAACCTGAAGTCGGCATCCGGCGCGCCTGCCGGCATCGCCATTTACAACCCGGTCACCGGCTGCGGTTATGGCCAGACAGCAACTCCTACCAGTTCTGGCGCTACAACCTACACATGCAGTGGCACCATCACGAACATCATCCCCAACGACGGCCTGCCGGGCGACGGCCCCTTTGATCCGGTATCGAAGGCGGTGAATCAACAGTATCTTTCCGTGCAGGAAGCTATTGCCAAGCCCCCGAGTAACGCCCTTAACGATGGCCTGGAAAATACGGTCAGCACCAGCACTAACAACAATATTGACAACACGCAGTACCTCACACGAATTGACTACTCGATTGGAGCGAAGGATCACCTCAGCGGCCGATATTTTTACAATCAGGACGACTTCCAGCGGCCGTTTACCGCTCCGCTAGGCTTTTTCGCGCTGAATGAATTCCGCAACCAGTCCGTCACCATCAGCGATGCGCACATTTTTTCCAACACGCTCACGGGTGCAATTTATGGCAGCTTCTATCGCGGCGGGCGCACGCAGATTCCCGAAGCGCCGGGCCTGAAGACGCTGCAGGATCTGGGGCAGAACGCACCGTACGGGAACCCGAACGAGAGCCTTGTGCCGTTCCCCGGTGTGCGCGTCCAAATCAGCGGATACGTCGAGGCGTTTTCCGGCGGTGCACTGACGCAAGATGCAACGACGTTCGACTTCCACGCCCAGGTGGTCAAGCTGCTGCACACGCACACTCTTACCCTAGGTGGCGACCTTGAGCGCGACCGCATCGACATGGATGACTACTCTTATACGCCCGGCGACAGCACCTCGCCCGGCTTCAATGGTCAGCGTACTCAGGCGCCCAGCGGAACCACGCTCCCCAGCGGCGTCACCAAGAGCGGAAATGCATTCGCTGACTTTTACGTTGGCTACGAGGGGCCCTACTACATGGACAATGGGCGCAAGGCGTATCTGCGTGAGATTAATCCCGCCTTGTACATCCAGGACGACTGGAAAGCGACGCCCAGGCTGACGCTCAATCTCGGCCTGCGCTGGGATCCCTGGATGCCGCCCATCGATGACAACGGGACCCTTGTTGGTTTCAATCTCGCTAACCCGAACTTTCAATCGACGATCGCTCCCGGAGCGCCGAAGGGCATGTGGTTTGTTGGCGATCCCGGAATCTCGCACTCGGTCTACAACAACAATTTCAAAGACATCGCTCCGCGCGTCGGCTTTGCCTATAACGTCTTCGGCAACGGCAAAACAGTGGCCCGCGGCGCCTACGGACTCTTCTACGGATTCCCTGAGGGTCTGCTCTATCAACGCACCGACGCCATGCAGCCCGTCGATCTGTACCTGGAACTCACCCAGGTAAACGGGTGGGACAACCCCTTCGCCAACTTCACGGGCGGCGATCCTTTCCCGCGTGGGCACATCTCTCCATCGCAGTTTAAGTCCTACAGCTTCATTACGCCGCTCTCCGGCGGCGTGCTCAATCCAGCGTCTCATGTGGAGTACACGCAGGCCTACAACTTCACCCTCGAGCAGGATTTGGGCAAGGGATTCGCCTTTAATGTGGGCTACGTGGGCAACCACGCCGAACACGTTATGGCGTCGCGCCAGTTCAACCCGGCCGTCTACACTCCCAACGCCGGCGACACCGTGGGCAACGAAAACTCGCGCCGGCTTTTCAACGGTCTGGGTGCAGTGGAACTGGCCGATGCCTACGATTGGGAGAAGACCAATGCACTGGAAATCAACGTCACGCGGCGTGCGCACAGCCTCACGTTGCTCTCCAATGTTGTGTGGATCAAGACCATTGATATTGGCTCTTCGGGCACCGAGGGGCAGGACGGACCATCGAATCCGTTCAATTTCGACGCCTATAAAGGTGTCGCTGACTTTGACCAGGCGCTCCGCATCACAGGCTCTATCAACTATCCATTTCCTCGATTCCACGTCAGCAACTTCACCGGTCAGATCGTCAACGGATGGCAGGTGAACGCGATCGTTCAATCACAGAGCGGCCTGCCGATCAACATTACCAGCGGCGTCGACAATTCGCTCTCCGGCATTGGCAATGACTTGGCAGTCTACAATCCAGGCGTCAGCATTCAACGTCCTGCGGGCGTCTCGAAGATTGCGGAGTGGTTCAACCCGGCGGCGTTCGCCGAGAACCCTCTGCCTTCGGCGGCGAACGGCTTCGCGCAGTCCTTTGGCAACGTGCCGCGTAACTCGTTGCGCGGGCCCGCCTTCGAAGACACGGATATCTCGCTCTTCAAGGACATCCTGAGCGAGCACCGCGTTCACGGCCAATTCCAGGCCGAAGCTTTTAATGCCTGGAACCACACCAACCTTGCCAACCCCTCCGCGGCTGCCAATTCCGGTACATTCGGAGAGATTACCGCCACCAGCAGCAGCACGGGCACCGTGAATACACCTTCTCAGGTCGGTACGCAGCGCGTGTGGCAGTTTGTGGGCAAGATTATCTTTTAGTGCTATGGATCATCGCGGTTCTGCGGAACTTTGCAGGATCGCCCGACACATGATGGAGGCGGCTTTCCTTTGCGGAGGCCGCCTTCGTTTTTGTGCCGTAATCCAGCTCGCATCCTCACGTGTTTTGATTGACCATCGATCTCAATCGATGATAGGATGCGCCTGTCATTCTCCAATAGATGACAACGGAGGGCAGGCCGAGATATGGCGGTTCAATCACCCGTGGGACGGCACCATGTGCGGGAGGAGATTCAGCGCCGCATCTTGTCCGGCGAGAGCCAGCCTGGGGAACGCCTTACGCAGCAGAGCCTGGCCAAAGAACTGGGCGTAGCGCAGGGCACGGTGCGGGAATCGCTGCTGGAGCTGCAATGGATGGGGCTGGTCGAGTCCATCGACCGGCTGGGCGTTTTTGTCGGCAAAATCGACGCTGCCCGGCTGTGCGAAGCCTACCAGGTGCGCGAGTTTCTGGAGGGGTTGGCAGCCCGGCTGGCCTGCGAACATGCGTCGCGCGCAGACGTCTCCACTTTGCGCAAGATGGCGGATCACATCTGGAACCTCTCCACGGAGAACAAGGTCGAAGAGATGGGTGCAGGCGACCGCGCGTTTCATCTTCAGATCA
Source organism: Acidobacteriaceae bacterium (assembly GCA_030039675.1). Taxonomy (GTDB): domain Bacteria; phylum Acidobacteriota; class Terriglobia; order Terriglobales; family Acidobacteriaceae; genus Telmatobacter. The sequence goes on from JASHVE010000181.1 coordinate 6,294, forward strand.
TGAATCTCTCGCACAACAAGATCCTGCTGCGTCTGGCCGAGGGCTACCGCGTGCTGGGCATGGCGGTGCGCGCCTCGCGCGATCCGCGCGTGGTCTACGACGAGCATCTTCGCATCGTGGACGCGATCGATCACAACTTTCCCGACGAAGCGGAGCGGCTGATGCGGCTGCACGTGGCCGAAGCGAGAAGGATGATTGAGCTGCAGGCTGCAAAGAACGAGTTCACGCCGAAGTGGGTGAAGGACTCAGAGGAACCCGGCTTTCGCAAGTAGCGCCGCTCCAGCTCAGGCCGCGATCAGAAAGCGGCCGTCGCGCATGATCTGCTCCTCGCCGTCTTCCTTTTCGAGCCAGATGTTGAAGCCAAGACCAACCACATCGATGTGCGTGCCGGAGCGCCACGGTGCGCCGGTATGCTCGCCATAGGGGTTGCCGAAGGCGATGTGAATGCCGGGAAATTTTTCGTCCTGCAGGATGTTGCCGATGACCCGTTCTACGCCGAGGTTAGTGCCGATGGCGAACTCACCCACACGGTCGGAGTTCTCATCCGTGTGCGTGTAGGCCCAGAAGTCTTCCTCAAGCTGCCTGTTCGCACTTGCGCAGCGCACGATGCGATTGCGGGCAATCTCGATGGTGAGCGGCGCATTCGCGAGCAATCCGTAGCGCGCGCAGAGCCAGTCGCCCACCACGCCATCCACCACGAAGGTGCCGTTCACTTCGCCAGGTGAGGTGAAGCACTCGCCGCCAGGCAGGTTGCCCCATTTCTCGGGCGAGATGATGCCCGAAGTCTTGAACCACTTGTAGTCAGGATTCATCTCTGCGGTAATGCCGGTACCCGCAGCCGTTGTGGCGCGGATGCGTTTCGCGCGGCGCACTCGATCGAGAACTTTTTGGCTGAGCCGGTCCACGAGATCGAAGTCCGCGCGCATGCCCTGGCACATGATCTCCGGCGTGATGTTGACCATGTGCGCGTGGCGCATGCGGCGGCGGTTGACCACGTCGGTCATCTGCATCCGCGAACGCAGCTCGTTGGGCTGCACCTGTACGGCGAAGATGGAAACCTGTGAGCTCTCCATATCGGCGAGCACCGGCGCGGGCATCCCGGCGAGCGGCCGCGGCGCAACGTCTTCGAGAAGAAATGCATTCCACGCGCAGCCGCGCTCGGCCAGTTGCGCCGCGAGCGATGCGGCGATGGGCTCCGTAGCACGATCGGCGATGAGCGTGACTTTTTCTGCCGGGTCGATGCGCAGGCAGGTGGCAACCGCCGAATGCGCACCCTGCACAAACTCAGATGGATACTCGATCGACAGCAGATGCGCAGCAGTTTCGTTCATGCGGTGAAGGCAGTTCTCCTGAAAAACAATCCGATGTAGAACGGGTGCGTTCCCACCCTAGCCGCAAAAACAAAGGCGCGGCGAGGGTGGGGCACCCAATATTATCTTTTCAGGTTAATAGAAAATTCACAGAAATAAAACAGGAGGGCGGTGAGGAGCCTACAGTCCCGCAGCCGTCTCCTTCGCCATGTAATCCACCACGGCCTTCAAATCGCCCTGGGTCTCTTCGAAGACCTTGAGCTGGCGGTCGGCGCCGGTGCCGGTCTTGAGGATGGTGCGAATGCCCTCGATGGCTTCGCGGCTGCCCAGCTCGTCGACCATTGGGTCGATGAGGATGAGCAGCTCCTCGATGAGATCGCTGAGAGGGACTTCTTCCTGCTTGCCGAAGTCGATGAGCTTGCCGTCGAGCCCGTAGCGGACGGCGCGGAATTTATTCTCGGCGATCAGCGAGCGCGTGTACTGGCGGAAGTCCTGGTTGGCGCAGTGCAGTTTGTAGAGATACGCGGCCGTGGCCTGAATCAGCGCGGCGATGGCGACCGTCTCCTCGGCGCGGAGAGGAATGTCGCAGGCGCGGATTTCGACGGTGTTGAAGAACGGATGCGGCCTGATGTCCCACCAGATCTTCTTGGCGTTGTCGATGCAGTTGGTGCGCACCAGCAGATTCACGTAGCTCTCGAACTCCGAGTAGCTCGAAAACGCATCGGGAATGCCGGTGCGCGGAAAATTTTCAAAGACCTTGGCACGATAGCCCTTGTAACCGGTGTTCAGTCCCAGCCAGAAGGGCGAGTTGGTGGCCAGCGCCATGATGTGCGGCAAAAAATAGCGCATCGAGTTCATGATGCGGATGGCCGCCTCGCGGTCTTCGATGCCGACGTGGACATGCAGGCCGAAGATCAGGTTGGAGCGGGCGACGAGTTGCAGGTCTTTGACCACCTGGTGATAGCGCGGGTCGGGGTAGATGTCCTGCGTGCGCCAGTCGGCGAAGGGATGGGTGGCGCCGGCAACCAGTTGGAGGCCGTGCTCTTTGGCCAGCTTGATCACTTCGCGGCGCAGGTCATAGATGTCTTCGCGCGCCTCGTTGATGTTGCGACAGACGCGGGTACCCACTTCCACGACGGAGGTGTGCATCTCCGCTTTCACGCGCTCCTGCAGCCGCAGCTTGCCCATGGCCAGCATCTCGGTCTGGATGTGCGAGCGCAGATCGCGAGTGACGGGGTCAACGGTCTGGTATTCCTCTTCAATGCCGAGCGAGAAGGACGGCCGCATGACTTGACCTCGGGACAGCTTGCGGCCATTGTAGCGGTTCCGATGCGGGCGAATTTGAAGGCCAAGGCGCGAAAGGGACAGCATTTTGTGCGCAAAAACAGCGAAAAACGGCCCGAAAACGAAGGGTTTCATTTACCTTTGGGTTACTATGTACTTTTTGCATGTTGCTCATTTTATGTTGTTTGCTGTGACTTCTGCACCGAAAAAAGGGCAGCATTTCCGCTGCGGGGGGGTGCCTGGCCCGGCCATTCAGATGAGGGTCTTTTGCAAGTCTGTCGAGGGGCTATCTCGAGTTTGCGCCTGCAGGGGGAAATTTTGTGCAGGAAGCAGAGAAGAGCAACCGCCGATCCTTCGACTACGCTACGCTTCGCTCAGAATGACACGGGGTAAGGTCAGGCCCGGCATCCGGCGTTTGCGGCTTAGAGTTTGCAGCCTGAGTGAGGATTCTTGAAGACTACGTCAGTGGATAGCCAGTCCGACAGGCGCTTGTTATCGATTTCGCCATCGTCGGCGTGCGGGTTGATGGACGACCGGGCCAGCAGCACCGTAGCTTTTACTTTTCCCTTGACGCAGTAAGTTGTGAGCAGGTGCGCGAGGCCCTGGTCGGCGAGGTCCATGGTGTCGGCGGAGAGCGCGCCGTCGGCTCCAGAGATATCGAACGGGGCGAGGATCACCTGGTTGATGACCGTGTTGTCAGTCTTCACGACTGAAGAATCGAAACGGATGACAAGGGTCGCTCTCCTCTCGAGCGCGTCAGGGTTGGCGGTAAAGTTGATGCCGGGAAGAGTGACGCCGGAGGGATTGGGTTTGGCCGGCTTCGTGTCGAAGGCAAGACGGTAGGCAGGGCCCTTCCACTTGGGGGTTACCGGAATGCCGGGAGCCTCTTTCGCCTCAGGGCCGCACCCGGCCATACACAGCACTGCGCCCATCGCCAGCAGGATGGCTTTTCTCACGTTGTCCTCCGTGGTTGAAAAATGTGACGCGCCAGAATATCACTGCGGGGGGAGATTGGGATTTGACGGGGGAGGGTTTCTTGCTGCCGGGGGCCTTGTGCTTCTCCAGGTCTGAAAATCGATATCCTTCGACAGGCTCAGTGCGACCTGTAAGGCGTCTGGCATTGCCTCAGGCGGTCTTGGCGATTTTCTTGGCGTCGTCGGGCCTTTGGGGGGTGAACGCGATTGGCTTCGGTGAGGAAACGTTCGACTGCCTCGTCGTTGTTGGGATCGTAAGGACCGTCGTCGGGGTCGCTCGCGTCGTAGGGAATGGGTGAATCCACTTCTACCTCTCTACGGACGCGATCCCAATCAGTCTTGCTTGGCTGGCCGGAGATAGTCATAGATCAAACGCTCCCTCCGCGATGCCCTGCAGAACGAAATGATACGTATATTGTATCCTCGAACCGTATAAGCGAGTGCGAGAACCACCCCGTTCGACTCGGCAAGAGCAATATCCAGCCATCGAGGTTCCTCCCGGCCAAGGCTCCCAATAGTAATCTTCCTCGGATTTTCGTAGACGATATCTGCGTCGTCGAAGTCTAGCCCATGCTTGCGCAGGTTCGCTTCGCGTTTGGCCTCATCCCATTCGTACACGCAGCCATTGTGATCAGGTAGTCGAGGTGGGGCGCGTTATTTGCCGAGCGTCGTGCGGCCTCGAAGGATGACCTGGGCAGGTTGTGGGCTGTGCTCTCCCAGGCCCGAAAATCCGGCCCCTCCGGCGAGCTCAGGGCAGGCTCTGGGGATCCGGCCGGTTGCGGTCTGGTATAAGGTGCGATGTAACTCGGAATCGCGAAGGCATCGAGTGGAGCGACGATGAAAACG
>JASHVE010000016.1 GCA_030039675.1 Acidobacteriaceae bacterium
TCGATGAGCTTGGACTTGTTCACCTGGTAGGGAATCTCGGTGACGATGATGGCCTGTTTGTCTTTGGTCAGGTTTTCCATCGCCACACGCGCGCGCATCATGAAGCGGCCGCGCCCGGTTTTGTACGCCTGCGCGATGCCGGCACGGCCATAGAGGAATCCGCCGGTGGGGAAGTCCGGCCCCTGCACGTGCTTGAGCACTTCGAGCAACCCCGCACTCGGATTTTTCACCAGCACAATGGCCGCGTTCAAAACCTCGGTTAAATTATGCGGCGGAATATTCGTCGCCATGCCGACGGCGATGCCGCTCGATCCATTCACGATCAGATTCGGAAAGCGCGTGGGCAGCACCGAGGGTTCGAGCGTGGACTCGTCGTAGTTCGGCACATGGTCCACGGTTTCCATCTCGATATCGGCCAGCAGCTCGCCGGCAATGCGCTCCATGCGGCACTCGGTGTAGCGCATGGCCGCCGGCGGGTCGCCGTCAACCGAGCCGAAGTTGCCCTGCCCATCGACGAGCGGGTAGCGCAGTGTGAACGGCTGCGCCATGCGTACCAGCGTGTCGTAAATGGCCGAGTCGCCGTGCGGGTGATAGACGCCCATGGCCTGGCCCACAACCTTGGCGCACTTGGTGTATTTCTTGTTGTGCTCCAGGCCCATCTCGCTCATGGTGTAGAGCACGCGCCGGTGCACCGGCTTAAGGCCATCGCGCGCATCGGGCAGCGCCCGCCCGATGATCACGCTCATCGAGTAGTCGAGATAGGAGCGGCGCATCTCCTCTTCGATATTGATCGGGACGAGGTTCGAGCCGCTGTTGGGCGGCGTGCCGCCATCGAGGGGTAGCTGGGGGTTCTGATCGTCTGCCATAGAAGGTTTTCAAACCCGCAGGAAGACGGCAAAAAACCGGAAAGAAGCAGGGCCGGGTCCGCAGGCTTATAGCTTTATTTTAGGCCTTCGGAAGACCTTTTAGCAAGGTAGATCGGCTCTACTAACTAATTGTGATTCAACTACTTGCAGGGATCGAGCCGAAGCTGAAAACGCGATCGCGGTTAATTCCTTAAAATGCGCCGATCGGACTCTCCGCGATGCCCAAAATCGTAGTCCGCTTTAGCTGATCAGAGCCGGCAAACTTAGCACGCACAGCACCGCCTGCAGTACTACGATAGCTCCTGCGGCGGCCAGCGCCAGCCGTCCTCGCAAGCTCTCGTAGGCGTCAGCAAAGACGCCGCCGACGAACGTGAAAACGAACGGCAGCGCCCAGAGCCACGGGCTTCCTGGCGCGCCCGTCATCACCAGCGCCATGCAAACCAGGGCGCAGAACAGCGGAGTCGTGTTCCCGAAGTAGCGCGCCTTGCGCAGCGCCAGATAGAGCACCAGCGCGGCGGCTGTGGCTACCGTAATGCCCATGTTCGTAAAGCTCGTGAAGAAGCGCCGTGCCGGCTCGGAGGAGAACCAGAGGAATCCGGAAGCCGAGCGGAACACGTAGCTGAATGCGTCAGGAGAAAACCCGTAGCAGGCAAAGAGCAGAAAGACTGCGCCGAGGCAGGCTGCCAGCACCACGGGCAGCGCCTGGCTCCGGTGACCCTCCGCGACCCAAAGCATGAGCACCAGCCCAAGCAGCGCCGTTACCGGCAACGCCGCGATGTGGGCCGCGGCGGCCAGGCCGAAGACCACCGTAAGCAGCACGATGCGCGGCCGCCACTTGCGGCGCGGCCCCTGCATGGCATGAGCAACACCGATGCACGTGTATACGCCGCCGTAGACGCCCAGAGCCGCGAGCACTTCCGCACTCGGCGAGACGCACGCCTTCAAGATGGCCGGACAGCAGCAGTAGAGTGCAAGTGCGGTGTATCCACCCAGGTTCCCGTAGAGCCGCCGCGTGACCCACCAGATGCAGCCGCCCAGCACGCAGCCGCCCAGCAAAAACGGCAGGCGGAGCAGGAGCAAGATGCGTGTCATCTGGTGGCGCAACTCCCAGGTGCTCACCTCGCCCCCGGTCTGCACGACTTTGTTTTCGGGATCGCGGAACCTGTCGAGGCCCTGCTCGACGAGAAGATTGAGGGTGAGCGGCAGTCCGGAGAGACGGTACGCCAAGACTCCATCGTGAATATTGCCGCAGCTTGTGTAATAGCCGGCGAGAGCTGAAGGTCGCTCCCAGGTTTCGCGCCCGCAGCGCGCATATTCGTAGTCGCGGTCGCTCAGCGTTTGATGTGCGGTAATCCAAAGGCCCTGGAGAAGAAAGAAGGCCAGCATTCCGGCAGCAATGCGCTGCGGCCGATTAAAACGAAAGCGGCGAAGGATACCAAACCGGTGGGTCATCACGTCCAGATACGTTATCAGTCTAAATGCCTGATTTCGGACGATGTGGATTGGCGGTGTGTGATACAGGCGAATGCGCTGGAAAGGCGATTGCCTCATACGAGAGGGGTACGGCGCACCGAGTCAGTGCGCCGCATCGTGATGTTGGGCTGTTGAGTAAAACGTGCGAGCCGCGCGCCTCGCAGAAACCGTAGCTCTGCGGCTCAAGGCTGGGTGACGTTGACGGTCATACTGCCGGAGATGAGGCCGTTAAAACCAGGCGCGCTGGCGGTTACTGAGATGTTGGTGCAGGTATTGGCTCCGGAAGTGATGAACCCCGTATTCGTAACCGTCACACACTGCGTGGCGGCACTCTGCCAGCTTACCTCGTCCGTGATGTCCCTGGTGACGGGCGGGTGGTCAGGATGCGTGTAATATCCAGTGGCGATCAACTGTCCGGTGAGGCCCGTGCCTCCAAAGTTCATTGTGGTGGGTGACACGACAATTGACGTGAGGGAAGGGCTAGTCGTGCAGCTTGTAAACGGCACCAGCGCACAACCCAGAAACAATGCACCCAGCAGAGAGCGATAACGCATAGAGGTCTCCTGGCGAATCCGCCGGCCGGCCATTTTGATTCGTGGTCCAGCCCTACTGCACAGGGATAGAGAGGATGCAGTGAACCGTCTCATCCCTTACACGCGACATCGCGAACCGCAATGCCGCGCCTTGTCTCAAGGGTGAGAGTCGAGGACGGGGGAGCGGTTCTGCGCTTGAAGTCTGTCGAGTCGCCTTACCAACAATTGCAGAATCTGAGTTAGCGCCATGCTACTGGAAGCTAAATTTCGGAGTCAATGACCATTTTGCGTTAAGGAACCCGGATGATTATGCGCGCGAAAGATTCGGAGCCGGCGTTCCCGAAACGGCTGGAATCGCGCAGTTGGCGCAACAGAACAGGCCGGATAGGACAAACTGAGTCCACATCCGGCCTGAGCTTCGGGTACATGCTCGCGGCCATGATGGCCGCGCAGCGCTTTACCACTTCACGAGAATCGCGAAAATGATCTTCTGTTCGTCGCGGCGCATGTCCGGCTGCCAGAGGTTCATGCCGATGGCGTTGCAGGCTGTCGCAGCGTTGGCAAGGTTCTTGGCATACTGCTGGTAATAGTTAAAGCCGGGGTAGGGTGTCCAACCAATCCCCGAGTCGGTCGATGTAGTTCCGTTGGTGCAGGTAAAATCTCCGGGGTTGCCGATAGGCGCGTTGGTTGCGCCACCCGGAGGCGTCGATCCGCCACGGCCCGCCCAGTAAGGCACATCCGAGTGGCGGTAGCCATATTCGACGCGGTATGTAATGAACTGGCGCGGCATGAAGTCGTACGTGAACGTTCCGTCTTCGCCGTGGTAGTTCAGGCCGGGATCCTCAGGGAAGTAGGCGCTGCCGGTGACGGCAGTTGCACCATTGATGGGCGGCAGCAGCACGAGGTAGCGTCCCGGGTTGTTCACGTAGCCCCCGCCTGCAGTGATCGCGTAACGGTCCTTGTCAAACCACCAGCGGTTGTAGGTCATCCAGCCCAGGAAGCTCTGCTTGTAGTACGGCGTGGCGGGCGTGGACCCGCTGGCCGGGCTGAAGATCTTGTGGCCCGCCGAACCCATGCAGGCTACGCCATAGCCCTCTTCGCAACCGGCGTCAGCCGTAATGGAGAAGGCCATCCTGTCGAGTTTAGTCTCCGAGTTCTCGTAGTATTTGTACTCAATGCTGTTGTCGGTGTGGAAACGGGTGCGGCCTTCGATGCCGAAGTCATCCTCGCCCATGCCGTAGTTGTTTGAGATGATGTTGATCTTGCCCGTAGGCGTGTACTTGATCTGGCCGCCCAGTCCCGGCTTGCCGCCAAAGCGTGCATACGACTGCCAGCCGTTGATGAACCACGGTTCGATCTTGAGGTGCTGCGTAAGGAAGAACTGCCCGCGCACGCCGTTGAAGAACCAGGGCGTGTTCGATGACACGAACGAAGGCTGGTAGGCCCAGTTATCGAAGTTGTAGTAGCTGAACAAGCCGATATACGACATGAATATGCCGGCGTCGAG
>JASHVE010000182.1 GCA_030039675.1 Acidobacteriaceae bacterium
AATCAGCATCGTCTGGTCCGTCATATACCTCCTAGAAGCAGTTCATAGTTCGTAGTTCACAGTGGTCAGCGATCTGTTCCCTATTCCCTATTCCCTGCTTCTTCCCATCTCCGCAAATAGGCAATTCCTTTCTCGTACCGGACGACAAACACCTCTTCCTGCTTCTCAATCGGCGTGCCGTCCTCTGAGCGCGCCGGAACCGAGCGCAACGCGCCGAGTTGCTCGTAAACCATCTCGCCCGTTCCGCCGGCGCGGATCGGCGCCGATACGTGCCCCACTGCGCCGACAATCTCCGTCTCATCGGCCGTCAGCTCACGCTCGTGCGGCAGCAGCACGCGCGTCAGAAACAGAAACACCATCGCCCCGCCGATCAGCCCGCAGATGACCGCCAGCACCAGCACGACAGCAGCCACAAAGGTTCCGTGCCGCGTCAACAAATAGCCCGCCGCACCAAACCAGCACAGAAAGACCATGAGCGAAAACACATTCCACCACGGCACTGTGCCGCCCTGCTGCGCGGCCTTCAAACTCGCGCCATGCGGCACATGCGGCAGATGTCCCGCATGCGGCATATGCGGAATGTGCACGTGCCCGCCAAAATGGCCCATGCCGCCCAGCAGGGACACGGCGCTCAGCATCAACCCCACGAGAAAACAGATCAGATAAAGCGCCTCCCAGTTCATGGCCGCGCCCTCGCTTTCCTGCCGCGCACCTTCTCTCCATCCGCGTTTGCTTTTCCCTGATCCCTGCCCCCTGATCTCTGATCTCTGTTCTCTGGTCTCTGGTCCCTGTTCTTCGGCCGCAACACTTCAACCAGCCGCGGCATCAGCCCCGGCGTGTCCATGATCGCTTCGAGCAGCAGCAGGCACTCTCGCGAGTGCTCGTGCTGCGCCAGCGTCAGCAGCGCCTGCTTCAGCTCGGGATCGCGCCGGAACCGCTCCGCGCCGGAGATCAGCCACAGGTCGAGCTTGTCCTCCATGTTGCGCAGCTCGCTCTGCAGCTCCGGCGAGTAGCCCTCCGGATCATCCACCAGGTAACCTGGATGCACCTTGAAAAACGCAGCCAGCGTCTGGCGCGTAGTATTCGTCAAATGCGGCCGCGTGCCTGACTCGATCTGCGACAGGTAGCTTTGGCTTAGCTTCGCGCCCGTCTCCGCCGCAATGGCCCGCACCAGCTCCTGCTGGCTCATCGCCCGTCCCAGCCCGCGCAAGCTCCCCTCCACCTCGCGCAGATACCGGATTTTCTCGCCCAGCTTCATCTCGCCCGTTCCCGATCGATTCGCAGCTATTGTCGATAGCGATTGCAAATTGCAATAACAATATCGCATATTGCGATAAAGCGCAACAAAAATCGGCGAGGGAGTGCAAACTATTGATCACCAGCAGCTTATATAGGAAATCTCCGGCATACGAACTCAAGAAAGCGCGCCCAGCACGACCGAGGGTGCCCCACCTTCGGCGATTCGCGCACTTTGCGAACCGGCCAAGATGGGAAAGCACAAACCTCACCCACCCAAGCCCCGCTAACTCGCCAACGTCCCCATCGCGGACGCTAACCCGCCGCTCCACTGCGTCCCGGAATCGCAATCTTCCGAATCTCCGCCGGCGGATCACCCAACGGAGTTTCTCCCGCCGTCAGCGCAATGTTCTGGTAGGTCGTGCTGCCGGTCGCGGGTTGAAACGCCACCGTCGCCAGATACACCGGCTCGGCCTTCGCATTCACGATTGCTATGTACAGCGGCGCCGCTGGCGCGGGCTGTCCCGCAGGCGGCGCATAGTTGATGAGGAAATACCCAGTCGCATCCGTATACGCAAAGCCATATTGAGACTGATACGCCTTCGTGGCGTCGACCAGATACACCGTCTGCTGCGCCGCGGGTTGCAGTTGTGTCGCGTATACGCGCCCGTGCAGCGCCCAGCCCGCCGCGGCCACCGTCGGCGCTGGCGTGGCCGCTTGCTGGCTCGCCACGGCGATGCGCGCCACTGTCGCGTTGCCGGCACTCACCGCTGCCTCCGCGGCAATCGTGCGCGGATCGTTCGCCCCATACTGAGCCTGCAGCGCCGCGGCCGTGCGCGTCAGCAGCGAGACGCGCGCCTGGCGCACCAGCTTCAGATTGGCCACCGTCGTGGCGGCCGAACTGTCCGACGCAGCAAGCGCCGTATTGAGCGCGGAATTCACCTGATCCGCCGAGGATGCAGCGGCTCCTCCCGGATTCTGCGACGGTGTATTCATAACGGCTCCATCCTTTCGCGCATCAATTCCCCGCTTCGCTCCGGCAGGCTCATTTCCTCTGCAGTGAATCGCAGATGCCGGGAACCACGCTGTTGATCAGCGCCAGATTGTTGGTGGCCGCCACCACCGATCCCTGCGGATAGATGCAGAAGGTCGAGATATTCTGCGAAGTAACGTTCAGCAAACCGACCGTCCATGCCGAAAGCACCACGGCATTCTGCGCCTCCTGGAACCGGTTGCTCGTCACGTTGAGTGATCCCGCCAGCAGGAACGCATCGGTAAACATGACGCGCCCCGCCGCAAACAATCCCTCGCTCGGCGCAACCTGCTGTCCACGGCCTGAGGCATCGAGCCAGCAGTGATTGTTCGAGAAGATCAGATGATCGAGCGAGATGATCATCACGGAAGCAAATCCCGTCTGCGGCACCTCGCGCAGCTCCAGCTGGCAGTAATTGTTGGTGAACAGCACCGCCCCGCTCGATGACGTAAAAGTAGTGCTGGAACTAAACGCGGGATTGAAATTCGTCGCTACACCGTAGGTTTGCGACGGCGAAGACGCAGGAATCAGCTCGATGCCCGTGCCCATATTGAGAATGCTCACGCACTTCAGCGCGGAAGTTGCCGTGCCGGGAATGTTGCCTCCGCAACTGAAATGATTGTCTGAAATCGCAAACGGCCCGTAACCAAGTGCGATCAGCGCCTGGCCCAGCGGCACACGCACCACATTCTCTTCGACGCGCAGCGCCGGTACTCCCGGCTCATAGAGCGCCAGCCCCTGAACGCCTGCCAGATCCGAGGCCAGCGTCGGCGGCGTTGCAATCAAAATCGAGATCGCGCCCATCGTCTCATTCGGATTCCCCGTCTGATCCGGCGCCGAGGCATCGGCCCAGTCGCGGTTGTCGATCACCTGGTTGCGGCTGATTTCCACCGTCTCGCCGTGCAGCAGAAAGATACCCGCAACGCCCAATCCCGGCTGCAGGCCGAACACGGTGATCACGTTGTCGCGGATCACCAGGTCTTCCACGGTGGGCAGCGCGATCGCTCCGTATCCCAGAAAGTTGCTCGTGTCGTTTGCCGTCGCCAGCTCCACTGTATCGGTAATGGTGTTCGCCGTAATGGTCAGTTCCTCGATCGGCACTACCTCCAGCGTCTTCGTCAGATCGAAAAAGCCCACAGGCCCGATGCCACAGAGCCCGAAATTCGAAATCGTATTCCGGTCAATTTTGATGTTCGCCAGGCTCCCCGCCACCACCACTGAACTGCCCTGCAGCTGCGTATAAGTTGAAGGGCTCTGCAGCGAGCTCGTTGTATCGCAAGCAGTCCGCGGTGTCAACGTCACACCCACCGTGTAGCGCGTGAGGCCACAGTTCGCGTCGAGAATCGAGTAGCT
>JASHVE010000183.1 GCA_030039675.1 Acidobacteriaceae bacterium
TCACCAGCGCGGCTCCGAAGAACAATCGGAAGAGATTTGTTTTCATGAGGTCCTCACTTGAAAGGGTTGCAGTGGAGTCAACCTGCGGCGTCTGTGCTTCAGCGGATTCCGGCCGTAGGAAAGCAGTCTTCAACTGTGCAGACCAACGTTAGTCTCTAAATGATCGAATTGTCAATAAAAATGATCATTTCAATCAAAAAATGAGCAAAAGTCGCTTGTCGTGGCGAAGAACGGGGCCTACTGTGCTGGTGGTGGAGCGGTTCCGCAGTTGATGTGCCCTTGCCGAAGCCGCGGAAGGTGGCATTTTCTTCAGGAAAATGCCACTTTGCAGCAGTGGCTTCGGGATATAGCAACTGTGAAACCGCTGTAGACATACGGCCAGTGGGCAGTTACCGGAAGGACGTTCTGCGCAGATTCGAGGGGTGCGGGCTGCTATTGCGATCCGGCAGGCGAATTCGAGATCGAGATTGGCTGCAAATCGCGGTCGCGGACACCGATCAGGTAAAGCAGGCCGTCGAGCCCGAGAAATGAGATGGACTGATCGGCGTTCTGGCGGACAAGAAGCTTCGCGCGATAGGCGATTCCCATGCCGGCAAGCTCCAGCATGGGAATATCGTTGGCGCCATCGCCTACGGCGACCACCTGCTCCAGCGAGATGCTTTCGCCGGCGGCGATCTCTGCAAGCAGAGCAGCCTTGCGGGCGCCATTCACGATCGGCGGGATCACGCGGCCGGTCACCACGCCGTCGGCAATATCGAGTTCGTTCGAGTGGATGTAGTCGATGCCGAGCCGCTCCTGCAGAGACCGGGCAAAGAAATTGAAGCCGCCGGAGAGGATGGCCGTTTTGTAGCCGAGAAGCTTGAGGGTGCGGATCAATCGCTCCGCGCCGTCGGCAAGCGGAATCGTATCCAGCAGGCTGTTGACTCGCTCGGCGGGCAGACCTTTGAGCAATGCAACGCGGCGCGTGAAGCTTTCATCGAATGCCAGCTCCCCGCGCATCGCGGCTGCGGTGATTTTGGCGACCTGGTCGCCGACTCCGGCCATCTTCGCCAACTCATCGATGACCTCTCCCTGGATGAGCGTGGAGTCCATATCGAAAGCGAAGAGCCGCCGGTTGCGGCGAAAGACGCCTTCCCGCTGAAAGGCGATGTCAATGGAGAGCTCCTGCGCCGCGGCGAGGAACTCCGCGCGCATGCCCGCTTCGCGCGAAGTGTCGCCGCTTACCGACAGCTCGATGCAGGCGTTCTCTGCGTCCGCGCCGGCGGAAAGCTGCCCGGAGAGCCGTTCGATGCGATCGATGTTCATGCCGTGCGCGGCCACGATGGCGCTAATGCGAGCGATCTGCTGAAAGGTGATAGCACGGCCGAGTACGGTGATGATGAAGTGCACAAAATGCTCATCGCGCAGGCCGCGCAGCCAATGCTTCACGGCATTTCGCGGAATCTTCTTGCAATGTGCCTGCAGCCCCAGCTCATGTGCGCGGTTGACGAGCGCAGACTTAACTGGCGCGAAGTCGAAGCCGCATGGAATCTCGACCAGCATGCCGAGCGCGAGCGTCTCATGCACCACCGCCTGGCCGATATCGAGGATGCTGACGTTGTGACTCGCGAGGACGTTGGTAATGCCCGCGGTGAGCCCCGGTGCATCGGGTCCTGAGAAGTGGATAAGAATGGCCTCGGTGAGTGTTCCTGTCGGCATGCCTGAATCTCAATGATAGCGGACCGCGCTCACTGCGTATGCGCCGCGTTATTTCCGCACGCGGCGTTACGGCGCGCAGCGAACGACGACCTTGGTGCCGGCCGAGACCATGGTGCCGGGAGCAGGAGCTTGTTCGCGTGCGATGCCGTTGCCGATGATCTGCACTTCGAGTCCTGCCGCACCGGCTCGCTCGATGACCTCACGCACGGGCAGGCCGATCAGCGTGGGAACGCGCAGCGGCTTTGCCGCGGGCATCAGAATCGTTTTCGTAGATGATTCCGCTGACGTGCTGGGCTGCTGCGCGGGTGAGGGAAGCGCCGTAGCCGCGGGCTGCTCAGATTGCTGTGTGGCCTGTCGCGTAGATGATTGCGTGGCTCCATTCGCAGCCGCAGCGGACGGTAGCGGCTCTATTGGAGCAGGCGCAGGTGCAGTCCGGGTCGCGGCAGCGCTCTGCGGATCGTCGCTGGGCAGATCGTTGGCGGCGTCGTACAGCGCCTGGATGTCTTCGGTTTGCGATGCGTCATCGTCCTCGACGACCGGCGCATCTTTCTTCGCCGTCGTGCTGGGCGGGCGAAGGTCGATATCATGCGGCACGCCGAGATATTCGAGCACCTGCTGAGCAACCTCAGCAAAGACGGGCGCAGAGACAGCGGTTCCGTAGTAGTCACCCTTGGGAGAATCGATGACGATGGCCACAGAGATGACCGGATTGTTGACCGGCGCAAAACCCGCAAACGAGGCGATGTGCATGGTCTTCGAGTAGCGGTGCGTCGCCGGATCGATCTTTTGCGCGGTGCCGGTCTTGCCTCCCGAGGAGTAGCCATTGAGTTGCGCCGGCTTGCCGGTGCCGAAGAGCACAACGCCTTCCATCATCTTGCGCATCTCGGCCGCAGCCAGCGTGGAGATGACACGATGCGCGCCCTGGGGCAGGGGATTGGGCAGGTCTTCTCCCGGCTTAAATGGTTCTGCGACCGGCTGCGCCACCTGCGGTGGGGCGGCTTTTTGGTTAGGATCCGTGCTCGGTGGAGGCTGAGGCATCAGCACATGTGGAGGCAGATAGATGCCGCCGTTCGCGATCGTCGAGACCATGGTGACGAGCTGCAGCGGCGTGACGGCAACCTCCTGTCCGATGGCCAGAGAGCCGATGGAGGAGCCGCTCCAGCGCGCCGGCGGGCGCAACAGGCCGCGGGTTTCGCCGGGAAGTTCAATGCCGGAACGTGTGCCGAAGCCGAAATTGCGAATGTACTGGTAAAACTTGTCAGGGCCGACTTTGAGCGCGAGCTTCACAGCGGCCACGTCACTCGAACGTGCGAGCGCCGTTGCTACCGAAACCACACCCAGACCGCGGTCGCTTCTGTCGTCGTGAATTACGCGGCCGGCCAGCGTAATCTGTCCGCCCTGGCAGTCGATCATGTCGTCGGGCTTCGCGACTCCCTGATCCATCGCGGCGGAATACGTGACCAGCTTGAAGGTCGACCCCGGTTCGTAGACGTCGCTCACCGCGTGATCGCGCAGCAGTGCCGGCGTGGTGTGGCGGAACTTGTTGGGGTTGAACGTGGGCCGGATGGCGAGCGCGAGAATCTGGCCGGTGTGCACATCCTGCACCACGACGGTGCCGTTGAGCGCCTGCGTCCTTTGCATTGCATGGTCAAGCGCCTGCTCGGCCATGAACTGGATGTTCTCGTCGATGGTCAGCACCAGGTTGCGGCCGGGCTGCGGCTCGCGCTCTGTAGAGCCGAGAACTTTGCGCCGCGCATCCATCGCGGTGTACATCTCGCCGGGCGTACCGTGCAGATCGGCATCGTACTTTTCTTCCAGGCCGCCGAGACCGTTGTCGTCCACGCCCACATAGCCCAGCACCTGCGCGGCAATCTGGTTGTCCGGATAAAAGCGCTGGAACTCTTTCTGGAAGTAAATGCCCTTCATGTTGAGGGCGCGGACGCGAGCCGCCACGTCGGGCGTTACCCGCCGCGCGATCCAGGCAAAGTTGTGGCCCTCGTTGAGCCGTTGGGCAATCTGCGGCTGAGTGGTGCGCGCGTCTTCAGGATCGGTGTGCGTGATGGCCGAAAGAGTGCGCGCAGCGGCTTGCTTGTCGTCGATCTCGCTCGGGTCGGCGTAGATGGAGTCGACAAGCACGGTCATCGCCAGCTCGTGCAGGTTACGGTCGTAGAGGATGCCGCGGCGCGGCGCCACCTCAAAGGTGCGCTGCTGCTGCTTTTCGGCGCGCTCCACGTATTCTTTGTGACGCACGATCTGCAGCCAGAAAAGCCGGCCAGCAATGGCGCAGGCCCAGAGAAGAAAAAAGAGGCAGATGATCCAGAATCGCGTTCGCCGGAGGGGAACAGCGCGGGGAGTTGTGGCGCGGCTGCGGATGGGTCGTACGGCTGTCGCCATGATGAATTCCGGCCTCCGCCGCCGGGCAACTAGCGCGCAGCCGGCGCGGGAGGAGTGATCTGCGCCACCACGGGAGCGCTGCTCATCGGGCTGGCGTTGGGGTGCACCACCTGGCCTGGCTGGGGTGCGGCAAGACCGAGTTGGTGCGCCAGGCCGTCAATGCGGCCCGGTTGTGTCAGTTCAGCTTCCGTCAACCGCAACTGGCGATTCTGCTCGCGCAACTGCTCGACAACCTGCTTTTCGCTCTCCACGCGGTAGCTGCTCTCGATCGCCGAGAAGTGCTGCAGGCCGTAGATCATAATCAGCGAGAAGAGCACGGCAACGGCGGCTGAAAACACGCGCATCTGGCGCGCCCGCGCCGGATCGGAGACTTTCACCAGCCGCGAGTTGTCGAAGTGATGCGCGACGAA
>JASHVE010000184.1 GCA_030039675.1 Acidobacteriaceae bacterium
CGCGCGTTTCGCGGGCTTCTTCGCCGTTTCGCCGCCTAAAAGCGCGGCCCAGCGCAGCTCCGGCAGTTTGGGCGCCGTCTTCGCTTTCGCAATCGCCATATCTGCGACGTGCTCCACGATCCACTCGAAGTTCACCGGTCCCACAGAGTGCAGGTCGGCATCCGGCGCGGGATTCATAAAGTCGATTGCGTAGGGAATGCCGTCCTCCACGGCAAACTCGACGGTATTCAGGTCGTAGCCCAGCGCGCGGCACAGTTTCAGCGCATCCTGCTCGACGCGCTTGAGCAGCTTTTTCGCCGAAGGGCTTGAGTCTGCATTTTGCACGTACCGCTCGGCGTGCGGTCGGCGCGGATCGTAGGCCATGATGTGCACGTGCTTCTGCGCCACCACGTAGCAGCGGAAGTATTCGTTGAACTCAACGGCCTTCTGATACACCATGCACAGATCGCGCGACTGATCGTAGGCTTGGAAGAACTCCAGGCGGCTGTGAATGTGATGTACGTCCCGCCATCCGCCGCCATCCACCGGCTTCATAAAACCGTGCTCGCCCACGTAGGCAAACACGCTCTCCCAGTCCAGCGGATACTCCAGGTTGCGCATCGACCGCTCGGTGGTTCCTTCGGGATGCTTCTTGTGCGGCAGAATCACCGTAGGCGGCACGGCCACGCCTAGGCGCGCCGCGAGCGTGTAGTTGAAAAACTTGTCGTCCGCCGACCACCAGAACGGATTGTTGATGATAATCGTGCCGTACAGCGCCGCGTGTTTCAGAAAGGCGCGATAGAAGGGAATATCGTGCGAGATGCGGTCAACGATGACCGCATAGTGAGGTGGCGTGTCGAGCCGCACCGCGCCGGTCTGCACAAACTCGGCGGCGATGCCGGGCACATTGCGCGCATTGATGCGCTCCACCAGCGCGCCGGGAAAACTATTTTCCATGCCAAACAGGACGCCGATCCGTTTCATGCGCTTCGCTCCTCCTCGAAACCCCGTGCGCAGCGGATTTGTACGGCAACAGTGTACGCCAGAGAGTTGTCACGCTGGCAAAACGGAGCGGCCCACCTGAACTTCAGCGCCGGCCTCTCGGTTATTGCAGCTTGACCTCTAGGTCTGTATCGAAGGAGAGCTTCGCAATCAAAGCCTCCACGTTTGCGCGCGCCGTGTCGCGCTGCTTTTCGAGATCCGCTCTGTCTTTACGGGCCGCTTGAATCTGGTCTTCTGCGCGATTCAGTTCGTCGACAAAACGCTTCGCCGCCTCGTTGCCTTTAAGGGCCGTGATATTGTCGCGGGCGCGCGCCTCGTCGTCGGTCAGTGTTTTTTCATTCTGCTCCGCCTGGTCGATCTTCTGGTCCAGATCGTTGAGAGTGGTCTCGGCGTCGATCAACGGCCGCAGTTTTTCTTCCAGCTCTGGCGTATATTTGCCGATCGCCGCGAGGAACTCTGTACGATCGTCATTGGGATCGATGCGGACCGTCTCGGAAAGTGGTGTGCGCTCGCTCACGTGCAGATCGGTCGACTGATGCGGCTCGACCGCCACGCGAAAACGATACGCTGTCGCGGTGGTTTCCGCCGGCGCAGGCTCTGAGTCAAGCTTGGAGTTGGGCCGTCGCGTGTGCTCCACGATCACCGTGCGCGCGTCATCGGCCGCATTCGCGACGGTATAAGTGCTCTCGGAGATCTCTTCGGTAGTCTGCACCAGAATTCCCTGGTGCATCGCGATGTGATGCAACGTCCGTGCATTCGTGAACCCTACGCGATGCACCTTCACCGCTTGATCCACGGCATAAGAGAGCAGCCGCTTCTCGCCGGGATGAATGGGATCGAGCAAACCTTCGCCGGCGAACTCGCCGTTCTCGAAGATGGAGAAGCTTCCTGCGTCAAGCGTCAGCTTCGATTTGTTTTCCAGCCACACGGCGCGCAGTGGAATTGCTTGTTTGTCGCTCCACAGCGTCACGTGTTCCGCGGGAAGGCTCTCCTGCAGGATGGGCACCATCGCCGATTCGTTCTTGTGAATCGTGACCGGCTGCGTAATTGCATATTCGAAATAATCGTCGAAAGCGTTGGCAGAGACGTCGCCCGGCTGCAGCGCATCCGTAGCGCGGTAGACGCCGTTGAGCGCGTAGATGCCGGCGCCGGCATTTCCGCCTGCACCCGCACCAAGACCGCCTGCCGAGCCGCTTCCGAAAATGCTTCCCATCGCTTGGCCATTCATCGGAGCCGCCATCCGAACTGGAGGTGCCGCCTTCAACTCTGGCCCGAGAGCGTTTTGCGCTAAAGGCGCATCCGTTGCCTCATGCGTCTCCGGCGTAGTTTGCTGCGCAACCGCAATCGGCACCTCCGGCCGGTTGGTGTAGATCGGCTGCGAGAGAGGCTGGATAAAGCTCTGCGGCGCGCCGGCCACCAGCGAAAGCTGCACGTTGTCCCAGTCCGCGCCTACCGTATTGTCCACCACCGCCCATCCCTGCACGATCGCGTTCCCGTTTGCCTCGCGCGGAAAGACCATGCGGTAGGTCGACTTCCACACCGGCACAGCGCTGATGTAGCTCACCTCGATCTGCCGCTGGCCCTGACCCGACGCTTCGAGCGTGAGATGCCGCTCCTGCTGGTTCTGCGCCGAGGCGATGATCTCAAGATAATCGGCGAACTGCTTTTCAATCGCCGGATCGAGCATGCGCACCGATACCGCATCGGTGAGCTCGGCCGTGCGCAGCGCTCCGGAATCGGTCTCGACGATCAGGAAGTAGTGATCCTCTGAGGTCGCGCCGTTCTTGTCCGTCTCCTTGCGGAACTCGATATTCACGAGCCGGCCCGTGAAAGCCGCGCCCGATCCGCTCACCTCTACTCGCTGGCCGCGCAGAGCCTGGTACACCGCAGACGTCGGAGGGAAATCCTTCAACCCCAGCGCAAGGGTCTGCAACTGCTGCTCGATGGGCGTTGTCGAGTTGTAGTTCACATCGGCAATGTGTCCGCCGCCCTGGTCGAGCACAGTGAGCGACTGCAGCACATCGTTCAACTGCGACGAAGTGAAGTCGATGGCGACCCGCTGGTTGCCGCTCACCGTGCCGGCGTGCTCGAAGTAGCCCACGCCGTTTTTGTAGAGCACGACCTTGCGCACTGGAAGGTCGAGCGGCGTGTTCTTCGCTGCGGTTGGTGCAGACGCAGCGGGCGCCGGTTTCTTCTGCGGCTCATTCGCGGTTTGAGCGGTTAATGAGATGGTTGCGAGAACGAACAGCGAGGCAGGGAACACAAGGCGCATAAATTCTCCCATGGGCCGCGAGAGTGGAGCTCTGCGGCGATCGAACGGCAACGGCGATTCTTGCAGGAATGCGCTATTCTCTTGGACCGTAGATGACGCAAAAAGGTTCCCGCGCGCTCGCGTCTTTCGTCCTGGAGGTCGCAGGACGGCAACGACGCAGCCTTCAGGCTGCAG
>JASHVE010000185.1 GCA_030039675.1 Acidobacteriaceae bacterium
GAACAGAGATCAGAGATCAGCGGTCCGGGGTCAGAGATCAGGAGGTGCCCGCAACCGTTGAGGCTGAGATCACCAATGCGCAGTCGGGCTGCGGGCTGCTGATGACCGAATTCACCTCGGCCGACGGGCTGGCACGGATGCGCGAGTCGAAGCGGCGCCGGTATCTGACCTTCTACGATGATGAGCACCCGATCGGGGCACAGCTCTTCGGGTCGAACCCCGAAACCCTGGCGGAAGCGGCGCGGATTGTGGAAGACACCGGCTTCGACACCGTCGACCTGAACCTGGGCTGCCCGGCCAAGCGCGTGGTGGGCTGCAACGGGGGGTCGGGACTGCTGCGCGACCTGCCTAAGATCGGCGAGATCTTTCGTGCGGTGCGCAAGGCGGTCGCAATTCCCTTCACCGTCAAGTTCAGGATGGGCTGGAACGACCGGCAGATCGTGTGCGTAGAGCTGGCGCGCATGGCCGAGGCCGAAGGACTGAATGCCGTGGCCCTCCATGCCCGCACGCGGGAGCAGGGTTACAGCGGGCAGGCGCAGTGGCAATGGATTGCTGCAGTCAAGCAGGCGGTGCGGTTTCCGGTGATCGGCAACGGCGATATCCGCACACCCGAAGATGCGGCGGCGATGGTGTCGGAGACGGGATGCGACGCGGTGATGATCGGCCGCGCGGCGCCCGCAAATCCGTGGATCTTCCGGCAGATTGCACAGTACACGGCTACCGGATATTACGACGTGGCGACGGTCGAGGACCGTTATCGGATGATCCGGACCTATTTTGAAATGCTGCTCGCCGAGGAAGAAGCTACAAGGGATCTGTCCCGCGACGCACGCATCGGCGATCCGGTGGGCAAAATGAAGCAGTTTGCCACCTGGTTTACCCATGGCGTGCCGGGCGGCGCCAGGCTGCGCGCTGCAATTTATCAGGCGCGGACGGGCGACGCAGTGCTCGGTGAAGTGGAACGCTTCTTTGCTGCTGGGCCTGCGTACGGCCGCGCCACCGAAGCAGAGTCTCAGGGACTCGAAGCCTTCCCCGAGGCCGCGCTGATCTGCGACTGAAAATCTGTGATTTTAGGGGGATTTCAGCAGCTTAGCGCAAGAAGTGGTCAAGGCCAAACCAGTTCTGGGTTATAGCGGAATAGGCCAGCGCACCCGAAGTGGCAAATGCCAAAACCAGGATCATCAGCATCTTCACCCAGGAAGAGCCGGGCAGATCGGCAGTTTCGAATTTAGGCACGTAGTTAAACTCCAATTCTAGTCTGGGTTTCGATTCGAGCTCTCGCTCGATCTTTGTTTCAGGCTCCGCGGTCCAGTCGATCTTAAGTTCCGGAACGGTTTCTGCAACGGATTCCGGGGCGATTTCGAATATTGGTTCCGGAACGGGAGCGGGTGCGAGAGGAATTTCCAAACTGGACTGCGACGCAGACATGGCTGGGGATTCGAGCGCATCTGCAGGCTCTGTGCGACCAGCCTCGCTGGCTCCAGCAAGGCGCGCAATCTCGATGCCGATGTTGTCGTGGCCGCCCGCTTCGATGGCCAGTTTGAGCAGGGCACGCGACGCTGCTTCCGCGTCGAGCGTGCTGTCGGCCAGAACGCGCTCGATCTCCTGCTCCGGCACAAAACCCCACAGGCCGTCGGAGCAAAGAAGCAGGCTGTCGCCCGGCTGAAGAGCCACTTCGTTCAATTCAATCTCCACATGGGGCTCATGGCCAAGGCTGCGAGTCAGCACGGAAGCATCCGGGTGCCGACGGGCTTCTTGGGGTGTGATGAGACCGCGGTCGATCAGCAACTGCATCGCGGAGTGGTCGCGGGTGATACGCTGCAGACGGCCATTGCGCGCAAGATAGGCGCGGCTGTCGCCGATATGGCCGACCCACGCGCGCACGGGGGCCCGGCGTTGTTCCGGGGCCTGCTGCAGCAGGGCGAGGGCTACTGTAGTACCCATGCGGTTATACGCCGTGCCGGGCTCAGCGGCCGCAGCAAAAATCTCGGCATTCGTGCGGCAGGCCGCTTCCTGAATGGCGATGGCCGGGGGAAAGAACGTAGGCATAGCGGCAAGGGCGGATGATAAGACATCAACGGCCATTCGTGAGGCGAGGCCTCCGCCCGCGTAGCCACCAATGCCGTCGGCAACAATCAAAAGGTCGCCGAGTGGAACAGCGCCATGGAAAACCGAGTCCTGGTTTTCTTCGCGCACTTTTCCGCGGTTGCACTGGCTGGCGAAACTGATCACAACAGTCTCATGGATGGAGGCCGTACTCATTTTTTGATCCTTGCAATATCTATAGAATTGGCGCGCAACACTTAACTATGATCCGCCAGGCCCGTCGTCTTCTACACGATCAATCGCCGAAAGGATTGCAGTCACGGCCCGGCGAGGAACACACCTCAAAAACTCTCCTGGATTTGTTCACTCTAGCACGCTCTGCGTACTTACAAACCAAGAAACGGCATTTCAAGCGTTTAAGAAAAAGTAAGTATCCATCGTGCGGCAACAGATAGTTACCCGGCGCTGCTTGCAGACAGTAGCGAGGGTAATTCGATGTTCATCCGTATCAGCTAGATGCGCCCCGCGGCGCGGAGCTCACCGATCTCGTTCTCGTCGAACACCCGTGAGCGGATGAGGAAGCGCAGGCCTTCGGGGTTGTCGAGCGAGAACTGGCCGCCCCGGCCGGGCACGACGTCGAGAATGAGCTGCGTGTGCTTCCAGTACTCGAACTGGCTGCGGCTCATGTAGAACGGCTCGCCGTCGACCTCGCCGAGTTGCACGTCGGAGTCGCCGATAAGAAACTCGCCGCGCGGATAGCACATGGGCGAGCTGCCGTCGCAACAGCCACCCGATTGATGAAACATGAGCAGGCCGTGCTTCTCGCGCAGGACGCGAATGAGATGGATGGCGAGGTCGGTGGCGAGGACTTGTTGCGGCAGTTCGGGCATGGCGCATTCGCGAGTTAGCAAGTTAGCGAGTTAGCGTCGCTTGCGCGACGTTCGCGGGTTAGCGTTGTCTCCCACCCATTTTCGTGCCTAGGTTGAGAATGGGTGGGCGGAGGCTGTGCTTTCCCACCTTAGCCAATTCACATAGAACGTGAATTGCCGAAGATGGGGCACCCGTGTTCGTGCTGCGAGGTTTCCCACCCTAGCGGCAAAGAACGCCGCCAGGATGGGGCACCCTATTTCGTGCTAAAGCAAGTAGCGCTGTTTAGAAGAAGCCGAGCTTCTTCGGGCTGTAGCTGACCAGCAGGTTTTTGGTCTGCTGATAGTGGTCGAGCATCATAGCGTGCGTCTCGCGGCCGATGCCGGACTGCTTGTATCCGCCGAAGGCTGCGTGCGCGGGATAAGCGTGATAGCAGTTCACCCAGACGCGGCCTGCCTGAATGCCGCGGCCGAGGTGATAGCAACGGTTGGCGTCGCGGCTCCAGATGCCCGCGCCGAGGCCGTAGAGCGTGTCATTGGCGATGGCCAGCGCATCATCTTCTTTCTTGAAGGTGGTCACCGAAACAACGGGGCCGAAGATCTCTTCCTGGAAGATGCGCATGCGGTTGTGGCCGCGGAAGACGGTGGGCTTCACGTAATACCCTTCTTCGAGCTCCCCGCCGAGGTGCGCACGCTCGCCGCCCATCAGCAGCTCGGCGCCTTCCTTGTGGCCGATATCGATGTAGCTGAGGATCTTTTCCATTTGCTCATTCGATACCTGCGCGCCGATCATCGTATCGGACTCAAGCGGGTTGGCCTGCTTGATGGCCGCCACGCGCTTGAGCGCACGCTCCATGAATCTGTCGTAGATGCTCTCCTGGATGAGCGCGCGGCTGGGGCAGGTGCAGACCTCGCCCTGGTTGAGCGCGAACATCACGAAGCCCTCGATGGCTTTATCGAAGAAGTCGTCGTCTTCGCGGCAGACATCCTCGAAGAAGATGTTGGGCGATTTGCCGCCCAGTTCGAGGGTAACGGGAATCAGGTTCTGGCTGGCGTACTGCATGATGAGCCGGCCGGTGGTGGTTTCGCCGGTGAAGGCGACCTTGGCGACGCGGGAGCTGGAGGCCAGCGGCTTGCCGGCTTCCAGGCCAAAGCCGTTGACGATATTCAACACGCCGGGCGGGAGCAGGTCGCCTACCAGCTCGGCCCAGACGAGAATGCTGGCCGGCGTCTGCTCGGCCGGTTTCAGCACCACGCAGTTCCCTGCCGCCAGCGCGGGCGCCAGCTTCCAGGTAGCCATCAGGATCGGGAAGTTCCACGGGATGATCTGGCCGACTACCCCGAGCGGCTCATGGAAGTGATAGGCCACGGTGTCGTGGTCGATCTCTGAAATTGTCCCCTCCTGCGCGCGAATGCAGCCGGCGAAGTAGCGCCAGTGGTCGACGGC
>JASHVE010000186.1 GCA_030039675.1 Acidobacteriaceae bacterium
GCGGCGCAGCCGTCGGCGAAGAGCAGGAAAGAGAGGATCTGCTCCAGATTGTCTGTTTCCTGCATGTGGAGCGTGCAAAGCTCGAGATTCAGGATCAACACCCTCGACTCCGGCTCCGACCGGATGATGTGATGGGCGGACTTCAATGCATTGATCGCCGCGTAACAGCCCATAAAGCCGATCATCGTGCGCTCGACGGAGCGATTGAGGCCAAGATGCTCGACAGCGTCGAAGTCCAGGCCTGGCGCGTAGAGGCCTGTGCACGACGTGACGATCACATGCGTAATGCAGCGCCGTTCTTCACTGCTCAAAGCGAGCTTGTCCAGCGCGCAGCGCGCCAGTTGCGGTGCAAACCGCTCAAAGGCCTCCATGCGGCGAGCGGTGGGAGGGAAGTCTCCTGGTACGTAGAGGCCCACGGCGTCATTCCATTTGCCGTTTTCCATTGCAATGGGCTGCAGGAATGAGTAACGGTGCTCGATGGCAGACATGCGTGCCATGCGACGAAAAAGACTGCGCTCTGTGCCTTCGGGAAGAAGCGTCTCGGCAAAATCGATAAAGGCCCGGTGCACATCGTGCGGCGGGACGGCCGTCGCGATCCGGTTGATATACGCGGTGGTCATAATGTTCCTTCCGGATATCCTGACGCTCTTAAGAGAGTAGATGCCGAGATGCGCAATCCAGTGCAGCCTGCGAAGACAGCGTATTCCCCCCGGCGCAGGCATTTTGCCGGCAGACAATCCACTATGCTGAAGAACCAGAGGAAAGCCGAGGATGTCAAGTTCCGGCTTCGCGCTCGCTCCACCCATAGACGAAAATTATCGCAATTTCAGGAGCAGAGATGTAGGCGTTGCGACAATGAAATGACAATCGAGAGATTCGCGCGCCGGCCCCAAAACTACGCGGCGTCAGCCGTTATTTGCGGAGAGAGTACCCGGCCGCCTCGCTGCAGAACACAGATTGAAGATCAGCGCCCGGCTAGAGTGCTAACCGATGATCGCCATTGTGAGGTGATTCACAACGAACGCGGCGCCATAGGCGAGCACCAGCATGTACAGGAACTGGACCGCTGGCCACTTCCAGCCGTTGGTCTCGCGCCTGACAACAGCGATGGTTGAGGTGCACTGCAACGCGAAGGCGAAGAAGATCATCAGCGCCAGCGCTCCGCCCAGCGTCATGTCGTGGTGCAGGGCGGTCTGCAGGCTGAGGGCCTGAGTGCTCGGGTCGGCGCCGTAAAGCGTGCCCATCGTGCTCACCATCACTTCGCGGGCCAGCACGCTCGAAAGCAGGCCGATGCCGATCTTCCAGTTGAAGCCAAGCGGGGCGATGATCGGCTCAATGAGGTGACCGAGCCTGCCGATCAAGCTCTCGGCGAGTTCCGGCGCGGCCAGCGTGCCCGCGGCCGTGTGCGCAACCGGCAGATGCGCCAAGGCCCAGAGCGCCAGCGTGACACACAGAATGACCGTTCCCGCCTGACGCATGAAGATGCGCGCACGATCCACCAGCCGCAACGTGAGCGACCGCAATGTGGGCATGCGATATTGCGGCAGCTCGAGGATAAACGGCGTCTCGCTGGACTTGAGCACGGAGCTCTTAAGCAGTCGCGCGGTGGTAAACGCGGCCACAAATCCCGCCACATAGAGACCCAGCATGACAAGGGTGCGCAGCCCGAGAAGTCCGTGCAGATAGTAGATGTTGGGAACGAAGGCAGCAATCAGCAGTAGATAAACCGGTAGCCGCGCCGAGCAGGTCATGAAGGGAGTAACCAAAATCGTGGCAAGTCGGTCGCGCCTGTTCTCGATGGTGCGCGTGGCCATGATGGCCGGAACGGCGCACGCATAGGCCGAAAGCAGCGGGATGAAAGCTTTGCCGTTGAGGCCGATCGAGCGCATTACGCGGTCTGCGATGAGAGCGGCGCGGGCCAGATAGCCGGAGTCCTCGAGCACACCGATGAACAGAAAGAGCAGCAGGATTTGCGGCAGAAAGACCAGCACCGACGAGATGCCGTTCCACACGCCATCCAGCACAAGGGATTGCAGCCAACCTGCAGGAAGCAGTGGACGCACCAACTCGCCCATCTGCGCCAGAACCTCGCCAAAGCCATCAGAAAGCGGCTGGCCAATGGAGAAAACTACTTCGAAGACGGCCACCACCACGAGCAGAAACAGCAGCGGTCCCCAGATCCGATTAAGCAGTACGTTATCGATTTTGCGTGTGCTTTCGATCGAGAGCGGAGCGCGGTAGCCGGTGCGCCGGCTTACCTGTGCAGCCCATGTGTGGGCGCTGGCCGCATTGCCCAGCACGGGCAGCGTAAGCGGCTGCGTGACAGTGCCGTTTCCCGGCTGATTTAGGAACAACGGTACAGCATCCAGTCCCGTTCCGCGCACCGCGCTGATCTGCGCGACCGGCGCGTTGAGTTCGCGCGCAAGCTTCAGCGTGTCGATCTTGCCCCCGCGAGAGCTCATCAGGTCGCTCATGTTGAGCAACACCAGCGTAGGCAGCCCCAGCGACAGTACCGGCGCGGCCAGCATGAGCTGGCGGGTGAGATGCAGAGAATCCAGCACCAGCAGAATCGCGTCCGGCTTGGGAGTGCCGGGCATTCTGCCGCGCAGAACGTCTACAGCCACGCGCGCGTCTTCCGAATAGGGCGTAAGCGAGTAAATGCCGGGCAGGTCGATCAGCGTAAGGTCGTCGCGGCCTACCCCGGCCATCACTCCCATTCGCTGCTCCACCGTCACGCCGGGATAGTTGGCCACCTTCTGGCGCAACCCGGTGAGCCGGTTGAAGAGTGTGGATTTGCCGGAATTGGGAGGTCCGATCAGGGCCACGGTGCGCAGTGATCCCCGAGCCGCGGACTCGACTGGTGGCTTAAAAACCGGGGGTGCGCAGCACTCGCTCACCGCATGACCTCAAGCAACTCGGCCGGCTCATCGAATTTTGGAGTTTTTGGAGTTGCCGGGGCAGCTTTCCGGACGCGAATAGCCCTCGCCGTTTCGTGCCGCAGCGCAATCTCCAGGCCGTCCACGGCGTACACGGTAGGGTCGCCTGCCGGGGCGCGACGGAGCGCCGTAACCAGAGCCTCAGGAACAAAACCCATGTGCATCAGGTGATTTTGCACGGAATCCGGCAGGTCTAGCGCCACCACGATAGCGCTTTCTCCCACGTTCAGTTCGCTGAGGACGTTCAACTCCCTGGCTCCCGCACGCCGCCGAAACAGCCGCAAAAAGAAACTACGACCCAATTGGTCGTAGTTGAGTATACGACCAATTGGGTCCGATTCGCAAATGCCGGGATCTTCGGGAATTCTGGTTCGCCATAGGCCCATTGAAACCCTCCAGATGCACGCAATGACTAAAGTGTTCGTTCAGATAGAGTGCCTTGTGGCCCTTCCCGTTACTGAACGATGATTGGGTTTTAGCAGGAGCCTTGAGGATCTGGATGTGATTTGAATCACGGCGGCGATCACCGGCGATGATGCAAAAAAAGAGCCAGAGGGCCGTGGGCACGAAATTGGTCGAACCTTCCGACGTCTCGCCCACCGGGCCCCCTGGCGTGCCCGTTTCCAATTGATTTGGAAGAATGATTAAGTTTTACAAGTAAATTGGCAGGGGGGCTGTGATCCAAATCACCCTACTGATTTGCCTGTGCAGAGGCGGGATGGTACAAGGATTCCATGCAGATCGAGGAATTCCGCGCTTTGCTGGGGCTTGAAGCACCTCCGGGCAACCTGCCGGTTACACTGGCTGCTCTCTGGTGGGACGCCAAGGGTGACTGGGCGCGCGCCCATCATATGGTGGATTCCCTGGAAACTCAGGAGGGTATGGCTGTCCACGCCTATCTGCACCGCAAGGAGGGGGCGGAGTCGAATGCCGATTATTGGTACCGGCGCGCCGGAAAGCGGTTTCACCGGAATACGCTTGATGCGGAGTGGGAGGCGCTGGTGGAAGGGCTGACCGCAGAAAAGAGCTGAGTCCGGCTCCGGAAATTCGAGTATTATCCCAGCGGCGGAAGCCGATCGGAAACTCCAAAGAGGAAGATGACGCCGATGATGCAGCTGTAAGCCGCGCCGGTCCACGCGATGGCATGATAAAGGCGCGGGCGACGGCTGCCAGTGTTGAAGGCGCCGCCCATCGATGCGGTCATGAGCGCATTCATGGTCACGAGGCCGATGGCAAAGGCCAGAAGGCCCATCATGCCGCGCGACGTACCACCCAGATTGGCTGTAAGAAAGAACAGCGCGAGCTGGCTTGGCGTCTCGGCGCCCACCCCGTGCAGCATGCCAATCAGGAAGACCGACTTCCCGGTGTACATCCACTGAAAGCGCTCAGGCTTGGGAGCTTGCCGGTTCCAGATACGCCGAACTTGCCATGCGCCCCACAGGATGCCGTTGATTGCGATCGCCAGCCGGCTTTCTACGCGGCTGTGCCGATGACCGTGCGCATCTTTGCGCAGGATGCCGGCGACGACCCCGATGCCCAGCACGATGAGCGTGAGGCCAATGAGCCGCTCTGTCCAGTGATCGAGACCCTCCGGCAGCCCAAGGTGCAGCTCCAAAACCGCCACTCCGAGTGCGGCAACCGTAAAGGCATGGCCCAGCGCATAGGTCATTCCCAGGCGCAGGCCGCTGCGCCAACTGCGCTGTACGGCGGTAATGTCGGAGATGGCGGCCAGATGGTCGTAGTCGAATCCGTGACGCAGCCCGAGCACAAGGCACGAACCCAGCGCGGCATAGAGACTCAGGTCTCTGGGGAGCAAAGTCACGGAACTCAGTATAGAGGAGGAGGGGTGAATCCAGTATGTGCGCGATTACCGGGCCGGGCGCGACGGGATCATCGATGCGGATCGAGCTGAAGGTGATAGTCGCTGTAGTCGATGGTCACGACGGTGCGTCCGAAGAGCAGGCTGTTCGACTCTGCCCGTGCGTGGGTGGCCATCGGGAACCCATCGATCTGGGTATATTGGCGCATCAGGTGGGTGGTTCCCGCAAAGGGCGACGGGCTCTTCGAAGCGATTCCATCGATCTGCGCCAAAGAGAAATCTTTCGCGTCGACCCAAATATTTCCATTAATCATATTGGGCGCTTTGCGCCGCGCCGTGACCGCGACGACTATGCAGTTGCGCCCATCGATCTGCGCCGCTCCGTCAGGCTTCATCTCATAGTTGGCCGAATCGAACCAGGAGTGTTGCGCATTGCCGGGCAGGTTGATGATTCTTTCGTTGTCGAGCAGAGGCTTCAGACCGAGCCGGAAGACGAGCTCCGATCCGCTTTGTGAGAGCACGGTGTAGGTTTTGCCTACGCCTTTGAGGTAGGTGTCTTTTGCTGTGATCTCGGCTACGGGATGGGTTTGATCCTTGCCCCGGAAGACAACGTAATGCTCGATGTCGGTAAATCCCAACACCGTTTGGTACCGGGCCTGGACTGCGGCGTCAATGCGTTGAATCACCGTTGCCGCATCGGGGAGTTGTGCGGGCGCAAGGCTGGCTGCGGAGGCGCCGCACAGTAGCGAAGTGAAGACTCTGCAGGCCACTCCCCGTCGCATGCGAACTGCCATGCTGAGAATTCTCTCACCGCGAGAAATGGCTTGCATTGTCTGTTGAGCGATCGACCCTCACGACCACTGGAGTCCGCTGCCGGGCCGAACTCAGTGCTCCGCGTTCTCTGCCTGGACCCTGGCGCCCCGCACAGCGCTCAGAAATGCATGAGACTCGGGAGGAGGTGGAATCTGGCCCGAAAGAACGGCGCGCGTATCGACATCCGGCCCGTATTCGAGCTTCATCGCATCGTCATCGCGGTGTACTGCTGCACCGTTCAATGTGAGACCGGCGAAAACGCCTTTGGCCCGCGAGTAGGTGAGAATTTCGGCGTTCATCTTCCAGTCTGTGTCGGCGGAGGCATGGCGTCCCACCGGTCCGGCGGCAGCCGATGCGTCGGCGCCGATCTTGAACTTGCTCGAGAGCAGATCCTGCATCCCTTTGTCGTTCTGGATGACCATCACCAGATCGATGCCTTCCACACCGATCTGCAACCCCCAGCTTCCACCTTCCACATCAAAGAACGCCGGAGCGCTCCAGCCGTGTTCGGTGCGGCATGTGGCGACGCCGCGGCCGCCCTCGGCTCCGAAGACGAATCCTCCCTTGACCATATGCGGCACAACCGCGATGCACTTTGCGTGGTCAATTACTTCCTGAGGAATGCCCTTGTCGGGAGTGGCCATCACCTCGCGCAGCACATCAGCCGAGTTGGTAAGACGGTTGTCGATATCTTGCTTGGTTTGATCTGCCCAGCAGAGCGGCGCCAAGCTCATTGCCGCGATTAGTACCATGATTCTTTTCATAAGCCCACCTTTTTCTATGGAATCATTTCGAGTTGCACTTTGCGGCATGAGGAGGAGTTCCGGGAGCGCCTGTCCCGCTCCCGGTGAGTTTGTAGGTCCGGCATGAGTCCATCCTGCCGCTCTCGATTGGAGGCGCCGATATGGGCATTTGGTTGCCCGAATCAGGCAGACGGACGTCATTCGAAGCGCAGACATGCGGCAGCACGCGCGGTCAGGAAGTCCTTGCGCGCGAGCCGTTTACATCAGCGTGCCGGAAAACGGCTGGTTTTTGCGTGGACTTCAGCCGGAGATGCGCACCAGTTCTTGCGCTTCATGGCGCGGGCCAAGGATGGAGATGCGCGGAATGCGGCCCCGGACCATCGCGACTTCGTCGCAGCGATGCAGACGAGGACAACTCTGACAGTCCTTGAAGATCTTGTCCGGCAATTCGGCCTTGTCTTCCACGATGCGGAATCCGAATTTGAAGAAGAAGTCAGGAATGCGCGTGAACAGGCATACCGACTGGATTCCGTGCATCTCGGCCTCTTCAATCAGCCCGTTCAGGATGCGCCCGCCCGCGCCCTGGCCTTTGGCTTCGGGCTTGACGACGATGGAGCGCACTTCGCAGAGGTGCGGCCCGTAGAGGTGCAGCGCGCCGCAGCCGAGAAATACACCGCCATCCGATTCGGCGATGGTGAAGTCGCGGATGTTTTCGCAGATCTCCGCAAACGGGCGTTTGAGCAGCGTGCCGTCGGAGGAGAGCGAATTTACCAGATCGTAGATATTGGAGGCGTCGTGAAGCAGCGCCTTACGCACCAGCATGAACGGCCTCCCCTGCACCCCGTGTTGCCAGTGCGGCGATGCGGCGCGTTGCGTTGTCGAGCGCCTGGCGCACGCGGCCCCGGGCGGTACCGCCCTCAACATCGTGACAGTCCAGCGTAGCGTTCAATTGAACCGCAGCATAGAAGTCAGCGCCGAACTCCGCACCGAACTGCTGCAGCTCATCGAGCGTGAGGTCGTTCAGCTCCGCGCCCTTTTCGAGCCCAAACCGGACCGCGTTGCCGATCTTCTCATGCGCGGTGCGGAAGGGAACGCCCTTGTGCACGAGATAGGTGGCCGCTGCCATCGCATTCAGATAGCCGGACTGCGCGGCCTCATACATGCGCTTGGAACTGAATTGGAGAGCAGCCGTAAAGCGAGCGACCAGTTTCAGCATCTGCGGTACGAACTCGACTTGAAACGCCGGCTCCTGCGTCTCCTGCATATCTTTATTGTAGGCCAGCGGCAGGCCCTTCAACTGCAGCGTGACAGCCTCCGCCGCGCCATGGATGCGGCCTACCTTCGCCCGCAGAAGCTCGGTGAGATCTGGATTCTTCTTCTGCGGCATTGCGCTCGATCCCGTAGAAAAAGCCTCAGGCAGCAGGACGAAGCCGAATTCGGCCGTCGAGAAGAGAGTAATCTCCTCGGCGAAGCGGCTCAGATGCAGCCCCACAAACGTGAGCGCCTCAAGGTATTCGAGAACGAAGTCGCGATCGCTGGTTGCGTCCATCGAATTCGCCGTGGGCGCGGCAAAGCCCAGTTCCTGCGCAGCGATGGAACGATCAAGAGCCAGCGTAGCTCCGGCGACGGCGCCTGAACCAAGCGGGCAGTAATTGAGCCGTGCGATGCAGTCGCGCAGGCGGTCCGCATCACGCAACGCCATCTCGACATAAGCCAGAAGCCAATGCGCGACAAGCACGGGTTCGGCGCGCTGCAGATGCGTGTAGCTGGGCATCACGGCGTCGCCGGCGGCCCGCGCCTGCCCAACGAGAGCATTCGCCCATGTGGCCAGTCCCTCGATGGCGAGCCCAGCCTGCCTGCGCACGTAGAGGCGCAGATCGGTAGCAATCTGCTCGTTGCGGCTGCGTCCGGTGTGCAGCTTGCGACCCAGCGCCCCAACGCGCTCAATCAGCTTGATCTCGACGAAGTGATGAATGTCTTCGGCGGATTCGTGATTGCGCACGCGCGTCCTGTCGGCATCGGAAGCAAACTCGATGGCAATCGAGTCGAGCGCCCCACGAAGCTCCGCTCTTTCTGCTTCGGTCAGTACTCCCGCCGCAAAGAGCGCCGACGCGTGCGCCTTGCTCGCGGCGATCTCTTCATCGAGAAGCCGCCAGTCAAAGACGATCGACCGCTGCCAGGCTTCGAACTCACTGTCGAGCGGTTCCCGGAACCGTCCGGACCACATCTTCACTTCAATGCCTCTTTCTGTCTTCGTTTGTTCAGCCGTTAGCTGGCAACGGGCTCTTGAAAGTGCGCAGTGTTGGACAGCCCGCCGAGCAACAGAAGGAGCAGGGCCTTCTGCGCGTGCATGCGGTTCTCCGCCTGGTCAAAGACGATGGACTGCGGGCCGTCGAGGACTGCGTCTGTAACTTCAGCGTTGCGCCGCGCCGGCAGGCAGTGCATGAAGACCGCGTGGCTGGCGGCTCTCTGCATCAGCGTCTCATTTACCTGGAACGGCCGGAAGATGGGCGCACGTTTGGTCGATTCGTGCTCGAAACCCATGCTCACGCACACGTCGGTGTAAACCGCATCGGCATTTTCGACAGCGGCCTGTGGGTCCTGCAACAGGCGGACCTCGCAGCCATTGGCTTGCGCCATATCCCGCGCCAGCGTGACGATCTCGATATCCGGCGAGTAGCCGCGCGGTGTGGCCACGGTGACGTTTGCGCCCAGTTGCGCGCCGGTGAGCATCAGCGAGTGGCACACGTTGTTGCCATCGCCGACATAGGTGAAGTTCATGCCGGTGACAGTGCCGAAGTGCTCCTGGAGCGTCATGAAGTCAGCCAGCGCCTGGCAGGGATGCTCGAAGTCAGACAGCGCGTTGATAATCGGCACGCGCGAGTTCGCCGCCATCTCGGTAATGGTGTCGTGCGCGTAGGTGCGCAGAACGATGACGTCCACCCAGCGTTCCACGTTGCGCGCCACGTCGGCAACAGCCTCGCGCTCACCGAGCGGCGAACTGGTGTGGTCAACAAAGATGGCGTTGCCGCCCATGGTGTTGAGGCCGGCCTCGAAACTCAGGCGCGTGCGCAGGCTCGCCTTCTCGAACATCAGCACCATCTGCTTGGCGTCGAGCGCGTGACGGTAGTCGCGCGGATTCCGCTTTACATCGTGGCCGAGCTTGAGAATCGCACGGACTTCCGCGCTCGACAGGTCGGAGATGGAACAAAGGTCTTCGCCGGCCAGCCGCACGGCTGCCGCAAGTATGTCAGGGTCTTTCTGTACCGGGACGGCCGATTGCGGCCGTTCGATTGTCGATTTGCTAACCACGTTCGTGTCCTCCCGCGGATGGAACTGCCGCTACCGGCGCGGTGTGTCCGGCTTGCTCAGTAAAAATTTCGTCCAGCGCGGCGATGGCCTTGTCCACGTGCACCTTCTCCACAATAAAGGGCGGCAGGAAGCGAAGTACCGTATCGCTGGTGCAATTGATCAAGATGCGCCGCTTCAGCATTTCGGCGACCACAAGTTTGCCGAGCTCCGCTGAGTCGACCTCGGCGGCCAACATCAGTCCCTTGCCGCGTACATCGACAATGGATTCGTGGCACTTGGCAAGGCTGCGCAATTGCTGCTGGAAGTAGTCGCCGGTCTCTGTGGCGTGGGCCAGCAATCCATCCTTTTCGATCGTGTCGATTACCGCGATGGCCACGGCGCACGCCAGCGGCCCGCCGCCGAAGGTTGTGCCATGCATGCCGGCGTGCATCACCCGAGCGACCTCCTCCGTGCAGAGAACTGCTCCCAGAGGAAGACCCCCGGCAAGCGGCTTGGCCAGCGTGGTGATATCGGGCTGAATGCCGTAGTGCTGATAGCCGCACCACTTGCCGGTGCGGCCCATCCCGGCCTGGATCTCGTCCACGATCAACAACGCCCCAGTCGAGTTCGCGAGCGCACGCGCTTCGGCGAAGAACTCCTGCGTCAGCGGCCGGATGCCGCCCTCGCCTTGAATGGCCTCGACGAGAATGGCGCAGACCTCGTTCGAAAACTTTGCGCGCAGATCGTTCACGTCATTGAAGCGCACGAACTCCACACCCGGAACCACGGGGCCGAACGGCTCGCGGTACTTCGCCTTGTAGGTCGTCGAAACGGAGCCAAAGGTACGGCCGTGGAAGCTCTGTTCGAGAGCGAGAAACTTCGTGCCAATCGTTGTTCCGGTTTGGGCGCCTTCGCTGCGCCGCAATCCGGCGTAGGCGCGGGCCAGCTTCAAAGCGCCTTCCCACGCTTCGGTGCCGCTATTGCAAAAGAAGGCGCGGTCAAGGCCAGTGCGCTCCGTGAGCCGCAACGCCAGCTCTGCCTGCCCCTCGTGATAGTAGAGGTTCGAGATGTGGATCAGCGCGCGGCTCTGCTTCGCGATGGCCTCTTCGATCACCGGATGGCCGTAGCCCAGCGCGTTGACGCCGATGCCGCTGAGCAGGTCAAGGTAGCGTGCTCCCTTTTCATCCTCAAGGTAAACGCCCTCGCCTTTTACAAAGAGGATCGGATTCCTGTCATACGTCGTGAGCAGCAGCCGCGACTCAGCGGCGCGAATCTGTTCGAGTTTTGTCAAAGGTTTCTCTCCTCAGGCCACCATGACTTCTGTGCCGTGGGCTACGCGGGAGCTGCACAGATCGGGCAACGATCCGGCAGCCTCGGCGGGTAGAATTCTCACGCGCTTCACGCCGTTCAGCAGCGCCTCGCGGCAGGCGGCCAGCTTGGGCAGCATGCCGCCAGAGATGATTGCACTCTTGGCCATCTCTGCAATCTGGTCGATCGAAAGCCATCGCAGCACTTGGCCGTTGGCTCCCTTCACGCCGGGCACGTCGGTGAGAAAAACGAGCGCATCGGCGCGGCAGGCGATGGCGCAGGCCGCCGCCATCTCGTCGGCATTGATGTTGTAGTACTCGCCGTCAAAGCCCA
The DNA here is from genome assembly GCA_030039675.1 of Acidobacteriaceae bacterium. Lineage (GTDB taxonomy): Bacteria > Acidobacteriota > Terriglobia > Terriglobales > Acidobacteriaceae > Telmatobacter. The sequence goes on from JASHVE010000186.1 coordinate 11,244, forward strand.
GAGCCATCGATGAGAGCACCGGCACGCCGTTCAACTGCCAGATGGCTTCGATCCAGCGCGGATCGCTCGCGGCGATCTCGCCCACGTAACCCAGATCGGGCACAGTGCGCTTCTTGCGCGCGCGAAAAAGCAGGCCGTCGCCGCCGGAAAGGCCTACGGCAGGCTGGCCCTGCGCGCCAAGCGCTGCCACCAGACTCTTGTTCACTTTGCCGGCGAAGACCATCAGGGCCACATCGCGCGTCTCGGCGTCGGTTACGCGCAGCCCGTCAATGAACTCACTCTGCTTGCCGAGCGCTTTGAGCGTGCGTGTCAACTGCACGCCGCCGCCGTGCACCACGACCACCTGGTTGCCATCGCGCACCAATTCAGCGATCGCGCGGACGCAACCATCGAGAAGCGCCGGAGTTTCCAGCCCGGCTCCGCCAAGCTTGACCACGTACTTCATTCGAGCCCCTCCGCGGCGAGTTTCATGCGAGCCCTTCCGATTCGGGCCATCCGAGCATGACATTCAGGTTCTGCACGGCCTGGCCGGCTGCGCCCTTCAGCAGATTATCCAGGCAACTGACGATGACTGCGCGGCGGCCGTTCGGATCAAGTTGAAATCCGATATCGGCATAGTTCGTTCGTACCACATATTGAATCTGCGGCAAGGTCTTTTCGTAGAAGCGCACCATTGGGCTGTCTGCAAAAAACTGCTGATAGACCTTGGCGATCGAGTCGCGCGTCTGCGCTTCTTTGAAGTGCACGTAGATGGTCGACAGAATCCCGCGCGGGATCGGTAGCAGATGCGGCGTAAAGACGATCTCATTCGCGCTAATCCCGATCTGCTCCAGCAGTTCGCCGCTATGGCGATGGCCAAAGACCCCGTAGGCAGAAAGATTGTCGGCCGCGTACATGAAATGCGTCTTTGCCGTGGGCGCTTTGCCGGCGCCGCTCACCCCGCTCTTGGAATCGGCCACAACGCCGCGATCCAGGTCGAGCAGCCCCGCCGCCGTCAGCGGCTTCAGAGGCAGGATGACGGAGGTGGAGTAGCAGCCCGGGTTGGCAATCAGCCGCGCGCCGGCGATCTGGTCGCGGTGCAGCTCCGGCATGCCGTAGATCGCCTGTGCCTGTGTTGCCGCCGCCCGCTCCGAGCCCTCGTCTGCAAAGGCATAGACGGCGCGATTCGACGGCTCGGAGAGTCTCCACGCGCCGCTCAGGTCGATCACACGCATCCCGCGCGCGAGCGCCTCCGGGACCCACTCGCGGGACTGCTCATGTGGGGTGGCGAGGAACAGAACCTCCACGCCGCGCGCGGTGAGCAGATCCCACGAAAAGGACTCGAGCCGCAGATTGCCCGTGCCATTATTGTCGGCCAGTTGCGGATGGATCTCGGCAAGCGGAACGCCGCCGCGCGCTGCTTCTTTCTCGTCGACGCGTCCGGCGAAGACCGGTGGCCTGCCGTGGAGGCGCGGATGGTGCAGGAGCAGCCGTGCCAGCTCGGCGCCGGCATATCCCGTCACTCCCAAAACCGCGGTTTGTGTGCTTGTTGTCATGATTCGAGCAGCATCCTTATCTTTGTTTCCACTTCGCCCGCACGCCGCGTGTCGGGGCAGATTACGAGCACGGTGTCGTCGCCGGCGAGGGTGCCCACAATCTCCGGCCATCCCGCCCGGTCGAGCGCCGCGGCCACCGGCTGCGCGCCACCCAGCACCGTAACTACCACGACCTGGTTCATGGCTTGCCGTACACGCAGCCCGAAGCTTTCGATCATCTCTTCGACCGAGGGCGGCGCATCGTCTTCCGCCGTCACCGGGGCCGCTCCGTTGCCGTTAGGCAGGGAGTAACCACCGGGCCCCTTGGAGAGGCGCAGTTCGTGGATGTCTCTGGAGAGAGTGGCCTGCGTGACGTGAATCCCTCGCCGGCGCAGTTTACGGCGCAGCTCGTCCTGGTTGGCCACGAGCGAGCTAGAGAGCAGATCCCGGATTGCGTCGAGGCGTTGATGTTTCACGGTCAATCCCCGTCTTCGGGCAAATCAAATGGGCGGACCCGCACGGGTTCCGCCCCTCGAATAAATATACAGGTCGATGAATAAGTATGCAACAGAAAATTTTGCCGCGTCACAGCCCAAAAGCGGCTCGCGGCTGGGTCCGCGTCTCAGCTTGTGACCAGCTTCTTGCGGCGCTTTTCTGTGTACATGGCAGCATCGGCCTTGGCCAGCAGCTCATCCAGACTTTGCTGTGCCGACTCCGTCGTAGTGTAGCCGGTGCTGAAGCTGAGTGCCGTTGGATGGGCACTCTCTGCGTTGCGTTTTGCGACCCCCTCCTCGACTCGCTGCGCGGCCAAGCCAATGCCGGAGTGGCTGAACTGTCCGGCGACCGCGAATTCATCGCCCCCGATCCGGGCTACCACGTCGATCTCGCGAAACGAAGACTTAAGAATCTTTCCTGTCTCGACCAGAAGTTCAGAACCGGCCTGGTGACCAAAGGCATCGTTCGTCCGTTTCAGGTTATCGAGATCGATGTAGAGCACCGAGAATGGCAGATTGGAGCGGCGCGCCATGCGCAGCGCCTGTTCCGCCAGCAGACGAAATCCTCGTAGGTTGTAGAGGTCGGTGAGCGCATCTCGCAACGACAGATCACGAATCTCCACCTCCATATAGTTGATGCGCCAGGCGAGGAACAGAAGCAATGCAAAAGAGGCCATGAAGGCCACGGAGGCGAGAATGGCCGTTGTCGAGCCCGGAGGCATCCGGTTGGTGCTGAATAATCGCGCACGCGCACACTCGCGCAGGTAGGGCAGCACTAGCAGCAAAGGCGAGAGGCCGCGCGCGATATTGCTACCGATCCCGCGTCCGAAAAGAATGGAAAAGATGCCGCTTTCAGCCTTGCGCAGCAGTGCCACCACAGTGAGCAGGAGCAGGCCCAGCGTTGCCGTCAACGGAGTGTGAACCGGCGCGGGTGGGCCCACAATGCCAAAGACGGCGATCAGATGAGACGACACCTGAATGAGCACCACAAGCAGCAGGCCGAAGATCAACAGGTCACAGAGCAGAGCCGCCGCTCGTTGGCGCGCCCGGACCATCGTCAAGCTGCATCCCAGCAACCCGTAGCCCCATGCGCTTTGCAGAGACATCCTTGCTCCGAAGGAGGCAGCCAGGCCTCCACCGGCCAAGTCAGGAATATCGATCCCCAGCGCAAGGTGAAATGCGTGTTCGCAGATCACTGCGGCGCAGATCAGGACCGCTGCCGCGGCGAAAAGTTCGGCTAGCCGATGGAGCCGATTCGCGGATTGCGGGCCGGAAAACAGTTGACTCAGCGCGCAGAGCAGACCGACGCATGCAGTTTCCGCGCTCATCAGGTGCTCATGGCCCGGGAAGCTCCCACCCATGAGAAGAATGAGCCAGACAGCGAGATCCAAGGAAAAGAGTGCAACTACCAACCACAATACGATCCGCTCTACACGAGCCAATCGATCGAGCAAGGCAGTATCAGGTTCAGTCGGCGCCAACGCCGGGGTTAGTTTAGGCATCGTTCAAAAATAGGGGTCCCAGCCTCTGCATTCTGTATGAGTTGTTTGATCCCGTGCGACCAGTGTACCGCCAGACATGGTTTCACCGAAGGTAGAATTTGGGAGTTTTTCTCGAGAATGATCCAGAGTCTGCACTGATACACTGCCGAATGTCTGGGTTTCGAGGAGACACAGTTTCGATTTCCGCCGATGAGCGCTCCGATCGCAACAATCAACGACCTTTTTCGCCGCGTGGCTGCAGCCGGCAATGCGCGTGCTGTGCTTTGGCAGGATCAGTTCGGCCAGTGGCAGCCGATCTCATCCGATCAAATCTATCAGCGCGTGAGGGCTCTGGCCCGGACTTTTTTATCCTGGGGGGCGCAAAAAGGCGACCGGATCGCCCTGATTGGGGAAAACCGGTGGGAGTGGGCTGTTACTGACTTTGCCGTTCTGGCCATTGGCGCGGCTGACGTGCCCATCTATCCCACGCTGACCGGCGAGCAGATTGCGGCGCTGATCCGCGATGCCGGTTGTCGCATTGCCGTAGTCTCCACCCGCCAGCAGTTTGACAAGCTCAACTCTGTCCGCACGCAGATGCAGCTTGAGCGGATTGTCATGATGGACTCTCCAGCGCCCGAGGGCGCCGTTAGTCTGAGTGAGCTGCTGGCTGGAGCGGACGCCGCGGGAAGCGAGCGGAACGCCGTTTTCGATGCGGTGGTCGGTGCCGTGCGGCCGGAGGATCTGGCGACTCTCATCTATACGTCTGGAACTACAGGCGAGCCCAAGGGCGTCATGCTTACCCACGGCAATATCGCCTCGAACCAGAACTACGCCACCGCCGATTTTTCCTTTGACGCAACGGACGCGTGCATCTCGTTCCTGCCGCTTTCTCACATCACGGCCCGCGCCCTGGACTATGTGATGTACAACTGCGGTGCGCAGATTGCTTACTGCCCGCAGTTCGATAAGCTGCCGCAGGCGATGAAGGAGGTGCGGCCAACGGTGATCGTCGGCGTTCCGCGCGTTTATGAGAAGATCCGCCAGGCCGTGGAGCAGAAGTCGTCGGCATCACCGGTGAAGAAGCGCATTCTTGCCTGGGCGGTAGGCGTTGGCGCGCGCCACAGCGCCACAGTGTATAGCGGCCGACAGCCTGCAGCGCTCGCGTGGAAGCTGGCTCGGAAGCTGGTCTACGAAAAAGTGCGCCAGGCCTTCGGCGGACGGGTACGGGTATTCATCTCCGGTGGAGCGCCGTTGGGCGTCGACACCGCGCAATGGTTCGCCTCCGTCGGTATTGCACTGTGGGAGGGTTACGGCCTCACGGAGACTTCGCCGGTTATCGCCCTCAATAATCCGCTGAAACAGCGCATGGGCTCGGTGGGCCCCATTCTTCCGAATATCGAGCTCAAGCTGGCCGAGGACGGCGAATTGCTGGTGCGCGGCCCCTCGGTTTTTTCCGGCTACTGGCAAAAGCCGGTCGCCAACCGGGAGTGCTTCGACGCCGGGGGATGGTTCCGCACCGGTGACATCGCGGATATTGACGCTGACGGCTTCCTCTTCATCACCGACCGCAAGAAGGAGCTGCTGAAGACTTCAGGCGGCAAGCTGGTTGCGCCGCAGCCCATTGAGAATAAGCTCAAGAACTCGGTGCTCGTCGCGCAGGCCGCACTGGTCGGCGACAAGCGCAAGTTCATCTCCGCGCTAATCTCGCCCAACTTTGCCGTGCTGGAAGAGTGGGCACGGCGCAATGGCATCGAGGTCAGCTCTCGGTCTGAACTGGTCGTCGAAAGCCGCGTCGTCGCGCTTTATGCGCAGCTTGTTGCCGAGGCGAACAGCACCCTGGCGAACTTTGAGACAGTCAAACGCTTTCGCGTAGTGGCCGAGGAGTGGGCGCACGATTCCGGAGAGCTCACGCCGTCGATGAAACTGAAACGCCGTGTGATTACGGAGCGATACGCGGGGGTGATCGCCGAACTCTACGCCGACGAAGCAAGCGCACGCGCCGAATCGGTGAACTGATCCGCCACAACCCTCTCCGGAACAGGATGCGCTTGGTCCACATGATTTGCAGGGCGCGGAAAAATGGCGCGCCCCATGCGCCCACGGCAAGCACGGCTCCGAAAAAGACCACTGCGTCGATGCTCAACCGGCCGGCGCTCGACCAGTACGCATCGGGCTCGAGATTGAGCCAGAGAGCGAACTCATCGAGCGTGAGCGCAGCGCCAACGCCGTAGCTCACCGCCATCAGCCGGCTCATGAAGATTGACGTCGGCGAGTGCGAACGGCCCAGATCCAGCAGCCATCCATAGCCCACCAGCAAGAGAATCAGGATGCCCCAGACCAGGTGGTGAATATGCAGGCCGCGCACAACGACCCACTGGAAGTGACCCTCATGGTTCACGATGCGGTGAACCAGGATTCTAACTCCTGCGAATGTAATCAGGAATGAAACCGAGGCAATAAACATGCGCCGTCGCGGCCGGTCGGGGATGGTGCTGCGGATGAGGTATCCGAGCCGCGTCAATTGCAGCAGAACGAGCAACACGATAATGACCAGGCCAACAAAGGCCAGCAGCAGCAGCGCTCCACTTCCGGGCATGTCTTTATTGAATCACTCCTCCGCGCACTTGCCCGCGGTGGGATGCAGGGCCTACGCGCGGTCACGATTCTTCTTCACGTCGGCAGAGTACACTGTATCAGGCGTCGGAACCTGCAGTTCCTTCTCTCAGGCGCGCAATTTCGAAACCGGAGTCCCGGGACACCGAGACCCAAAGGATTTTAAGAGGAGACTTTTACGATGCGAGTTGCTTTGCTGACCGGTGGCGGCGATTGCCCCGGATTGAATGCTGTCATCTACGCGGCCGTCAAAAAGGGCATTAATCATTACGGAGACGAGTTTATTGGCTTCCTCAACGGTTGGCGTGGGGTGCTCGACAACAAATTCATGCCTCTGACGCTCGAAAACACAGACGGCATCCAGTTGAAGGGCGGCACCATTCTGCATTCGTCGCGAACCAACGTTAAAAAAATTCCCGGCGGCATTGAAAAAGTTCAGGAGGTTCTGAAGCTCAACAAGATTGACGCGCTCATTGCACTCGGCGGCGACGACACACAGTCGGTAACGCAGTTTCTGAGCGAAAATGGCATAGCGGCGGTGGGCGTCCCCAAAACCATCGACAACGACATCAACGGCACCGACGTGACCTTTGGCTACGACACCGCCGTCTCCATCGCCACTGAGGCCGTCGACCGAATTCACACCACGGCCGACTCACACAATCGAGTTATCGTCATTGAGGTCATGGGCCGCGATGCCGGTTGGATCGCGTATGCTGCGGGGATTGCCGGCGGCGCGCATGTGATCCTCGTGCCGGAGAAGGAGATCGACATCGATCACGTCTGTGCCCTGCTCAAGTACAACTACGACCATGACAAGCACTATGGCGTGGTCGTGGTCGCCGAAGGTTGCCACCTACCCGACGTTGGCCAGGTCGTCGGTTCGCAGCAGGTGGACTCGTTCGGTCATGCGCGGCTTTCGGGTATTGGCGAGGCGCTGGCCGAACTGATCGAAAAGAAGACCGGCTACGAAACCCGTTCCGTCAACTTGGGACACACGCAGCGTGGCGGCGTTCCTACCGCTTACGATCGTCTTCTCGGCCAACGCTATGGACTTCACGCTATCGATATGGTGCATGAAAAGAAGTGGGGTCGCATTGCAGTGATCCGCGGCAACGACATCACCGACATCACCATCAAGGAGGCGATCGCCACCAACCGCCGGCTCGACAAACGCTTCTTCGACGTGCTCTCGGATCTTGAGGCCAAAGTGTAGGTTTCGATTTTACGCAGTTAAGACAAAGCCATCCTCGCTGCGAGGATGGCTTTGTGGTTTTCATGGAGCCCGATCGTGCTGTATCGTCCGTATGAGGCTGGTGACTTCTCTGCGCTGTATGCCATTGAGGAGGCATCTTTCGTTCCCCCGTTTCGTTTTGGCAGAGGTTATCTGCGCCAACTGTTCGCAAGCGATCAGACGGCAACGTGGGTTGCCGAGGAGGAGGGCCACGTGGCCGGATTCGCCGCCGTCCGATTGAGAACGGATGAGGAACCCGGCGCAGCGTATATCGAAACCATCGAGGTGAATCCCGAATGGCGCGGCCGGGGAGTGGGCGGCGAATTGTTGCGCCGTGCGGAAGGCTCGGCGCAATCTGCAGGTGCAACGATGCTATGGCTCCATGTCGACGCAGAAAACGCCGTTGCCATTCGTCTCTATCAGGCTCATGGGTACCTACTCCAGGGCAAAAAAGAGAACTTCTACCCGCGGGGACGCACAGCCTTAATCTACGCTAAGCCGATCATGATACCTCGCCAAAGCTCTGTACCCGAAGGTTGAAGCTTCAGCCGCACCCAAGTGCTTTTCTTCCACCCAAGTTAGCACTCCATAGGTGTGAGCCGGAGCGCGTTGAAAAACTCTCCCCGCATTTATGCCTTCTTGATGCCCGGTGTTTCAAGTTTGTTAGAGCATTGCCGTTTTCACTGCCGACTTAGGCCGTCGCATATCTTCGCGCGGTCAGGGCGGTGTTTTTCAGCATCAGGCGGCTTCCCGAATCTACGCCAAAATGAGGATGCTTTTTGCTCAGGCACTTCTCGTGTGAGGTGGTGTGTCTGTACGAGAAGGCATAAGTTTTTCGCCGCAAACACTTACGAACATCCTACAGATACTTTACGGTTCGTTTATGGGAAGTTCGATGAAATATAACTTAGGAGCCAGGCTATAACTGGCGCGGGCGGCACCAGCAATTTCACAGACAGGACTACGAGTTACTGCGGCGTCGGTGAAGTGTCTATCGACGGCGCATATATCTGGCCTGTCAAGCCGATCAAGCCGGAGTGGAAATCGCAAGCCACCTGAGCTTCCAATTGAATCGCATAACTTAGTTACTCATAATCCCGCGGAAAGCGAGAGGTAATCATGAGGAGTATTTTTTGGAAAGCCTTGACGATGGCGGCATTCACAACGTGTATGACTTGCGCGGGGGCAGCGCAGACCAGCGCGGCTCCCGCGCAGTCGGAGCAGGTGGCGCACGCCGAGTCACCGGCCGGACCTGACACGAAAACCGGCGTGACACAAGCCCCAACGAATGCCGCTCCGCCCCAGACGCAACTCACCGTGGAGCAGGAAATCTCGATCCTCAAGAACCGCATCGAGCAATTGGAAATAGAAGTCAAGGCGAACAGCGCTGCGGCCGCGGAGAGCCGCAGCGATGCAAATGCGCTGTCTAACGCGGAGAGGGATCTCGTCGGCGCGGGCCCATCACCTGCAGTTCATGCGGTAACCGCTACGGCTACGGCTGCGCCCGCAGCGCTTCAAACCGTGAATCCGCAGGCGGTGAGTGCGCCCGCGGCGCCTGCGCCGAAAGATCCGCACGTGCCCGCCTTTTCTGACTGGGACTGGACCTGGCTCAACGGCAATCCGCGCAATAAGGATGTGGCCTTCGACTCGAAGTTTTTTACGCCGGAAATCCGCGCCGACATTACTTACAACTATGACTTCAACCGTCCCGAGGACGACAGCATGAGTGGCTCGAGCGAACTCTTTCGCACCAACGAAATCCAGCTCGAGCAGCTCGGCATTGGCGGCGATTTCCACCTCGATAACGCGCATGCCCGCTTCATGACGCAGTTCGGTATGTACTCCACTGCCACGGTGCGCAATGATCCCAGTTACAGCAAAGGTCAGTGGGATATCGCCGATGCGGATAGGTACCTTGCCGAAGCCTATGGCGGATACCAGATTCCCAATGTGATGCATGGCCTCAATTTCGATGCCGGCATCTTCATGTCATACATCGGTCTTTTCAGTTACTACAACTTCGACAATTGGGCCTATCAGCCTTCTTATGTGTCGTCCAACACGCCATGGTTTTTTCAAGGCATCCGTATTCAGATGTTTCCGACTGAGCATCTCAAGATCGAGCCATGGATCATCAATGGCTGGCAGTCCTATGGCTCCTCCAACGCGCGCAAGGGCATCGGCGGCCAGATCAAATGGACGCCCTACTCGTGGATGAACATCATCAGCAATAACTACGGCGTGGGCCACGACGACTTCGAGACCCCCGGCCGCTCCCGCCTACACACTGACAACAGCCTCGAGATCAAGTATTACGACAAACTGACTCACCCCGGCATCGACAAGATGGCCTTCAGTTTCACTGGCGATCTTGGCTGTGAATACGGCGCCGGCGTAAACTGTCACAACGACAAAAACGGCAACTTCAAGCAGAGCTTTGCTGGGTACATGATCTATGACCGCGCTTGGGTCCATAAGGATCTCTTCGGCTTCACTATCGGCGGCGGCCAGATCAACAACCCCGGCCTCTACCTGGTCCTCGTTCCGCCGATTAACGGTGAATCGGCGACCTCCGCAGCACTCAACTCCCCGTACTTCCAGATGAATCCCGGCGATCCCTTCAAGGCTTGGGACGCCAGCTTCACCGTCGACTACATGCCGCGGCAATGGTTCACCTGGCGCTGGGAGTACGGCTATCGGAACTCCAGCATACCCTACTGGACGGGCCACGGTGGTATGACCCCGCCTGCCGCCGCAGGTGCGCCATGGGGCGTCAACAACGGCGCTCCCACTCAGTTTGCCTGCATGGACGGTTCAGCGGTCCCGAACCCCGCGGGTCCCTACTCGGCGGGTCAGGTGCCCTTTGGAACCACCGGAACCGGAGCGCCTTCTTATGTGGGCGCATATTGCGGCACCTCCAGCAGCGGTGCTCACGGCGGTATCTGGTATCCCGACTTGCGGCGCGACGAGCAATACATCGATATCGATCTGATGGTGAAGTTCTAAGGCCGAATTTCAAAGTACTGCAAAGGCCCACGCCCTCTTACGAAGACGTGGGCCTTTTACCTGCATGACCGCTCCTCGCGCGGAGCAGCTCGAATCTGCACTGGATAAGTAACTCACCATGAGGCATGGCCGAATGGAGGTTATCTTGTATATCTAGAACCGGTCTCATAAACCAACTTTGTCAACCCGCCGTCCTCCTGGGCCCTGCCTCGTTGTTGGGTCCCATACTTGCGCAGCAAGCGGCGTTGCCATTTATGAGACCGGTTGTTGGAGGTGGCACTGAAGTTAGGAGGGAATGTTGCTTATGGCCGTAACATAGACACATCCAAAGATAGATCTCGATATAAAGTCCAGGCGCGAAAGTTGTAATAGAACCATAAAGTATTGGCTCCTCACGCCCTAACTTCATGCTTCCTTCATGGTGTCCGCTGAATCCTATTCATGAAGGAAGGACACCATGATCGACAAAATGCGTTTTGCGGTGATGCTGACGGGGTTCGCTCTGGTAGCGGGCACGGCGCATGCACAATCGTCACAGAATCTGAGCCGCGCAGAGCTCAAAACAATGATGGAGACCGCGCACAGTTCCGATCAGTACCAGGAACTGGCGAGCTATTTTCGCTGGCGCCAGCAGGTATTCGGTGAGCGCGCTCACACTGAGCTTGTCGAGTGGGACCGGCGCAGCCAGATCATCGGGAGCATAGCCGAGAAATATCCGAGGCCCGTCGATTCATCACGAAATCGTTATGAATACTTCAGCTACGAGGAACAGCAGATGAGCCAGAAGGCTGCCTACTACGAAAAGCTATCTGAGACTGCAACAAGATAAGATGCTCCATAAACAACCCGCTTAGTCAGCGGCGCGCAACCGGGTGCGCCGCTGCGCTTCCTATATATTCTTTGTGTTTTGTTTATGTTTTATTCATGCCCGTTTAGCTACTCTCAACCTACAAGCATGCGGATGCCGCAGGCCTGATCGCCATGAGAATATCAGAGATTCTGGCAGAGCGGAGTCATGTGAGCCGACTGCAGTTTCTGGGTGAGTGCCTGATAGGATGCTGGGTCATTGCACTGCTGACGTTTTCCGGCTACGTGCTTCATTTTAATCCCGCACCCGTGGGCTTTCTGTTTCTGCTTGTCGTAGTGTGCGAGGCGATCCTATGCGGCTTTTGGCAGGCATCGGTGATTTCGCTGTTGGCTTGCTGTTGCCTGGACTATTTTTTTTATCCCCCGATATTTCATTTCACCGTTGCTGATCCGCAGGACTGGGTAGCGCTGGGGGCCTTTGAGATTAGCGCTCTTCTGGTAAGCCGGCTCTCCTCGCGCGAGCGGCTCACCTCTTACGAAGTAAAGCTGCAGCGGACTGCAATGGAACAGCTATATGAGCTCAGTCGCAGCACGTTGTTGATCAACCTGCATCAGCCGCCGGGCCCGCAGTTGACGCACTTGATTCAGCGTATCTTCAGCGCCGAGGCTGTCGCGATCTTCAATGTAAGCTTGGGCGCTTGCGATGTGGCGGGGGTGTGGAAGGAAGACGAGAGGGATCTGGCGAAGGACTGTTACCTCGCGCAGGCTGATGATGAGGATCGGGCGACGCGCACGTCGCGCAGGCTTTTGCGGGTAGGGGCTGAATCGATCGGTGCGATCGCGATACGGGGCGAGCTGGGGCCACTGGTCGTTAATGCGCTGGCGTCGTTAACGGCGGTGGCGCTTGATCGGTGTGTTTCTTTTGAAAAGGAGAGCCAAATCGAGGCAGCCCATCAGAGCGAGCGTCTGCGTGCGGCGGTGCTGGACTCGCTCGCCCACGCAGTGAAGACCCCGCTTACGGCCATTCAGGCGGCCAATATGGGGCTCGGCGAGGTGGGCAAGCTGAACCGGACGCAGCACGAGTTGGTAGCGCTGATCGACGAGGAGTCACGCAAGTTGAGCCAGCTGAGCAACCGGCTGCTGCAAACCGCAAAGCTGGAAGCGGAGGAGTTGAGCGTCGCCAAGGACGAGATCGTGGTGGAGGAACTCGTAGCAACGGCGCTGGCCGAGCAGCGGGGAAGGATGTCGGGTCATCCGGTGGAGGTTTCGGTTACCGATCCATCACTTACTGTGCGTGGAGATCGCGACCTACTCTCGATGGCGCTGGCGCAGTATCTCGATAACGCGGCTAAGTACTCCTTTGTTGGTACGACAGTGAAGATCGCGGCCCGGGAAAGTCACTCCGAGGTTCTTATCTCAGTGCATAACTTCGGACCGGCGATTCCAATAACCGACAGGGAAAAAATCTTTCAGCGGTTTTATCGCGGCGAGGGAACAGTGCACGTGGCCGCAGGAACCGGGATCGGATTATCGACAGTCAAGATGGCCGCCGAAGCGCATAGCGGTCATGCGTGGGTGATTAGCAGTCCGAACGAAGGAACGACGTTTTTTCTTTCGCTGCCGCAAGGGGGAGGGGGCAACAGTGAATAACGAGTCGGGCAGTCTGCTCATTGTGGACGACGAACGCGCGATCCGTCTGTCGTTGCGAACCATTCTTGAGAACTTCGGCTTCGAGATCGTGGAAGCCGCACGCGGAGAAGAAGCGCTGGCCCTGGTGCGCGGTTCTCGGTTCGATGCGGTTCTCCTCGACATCAACATGCCGGGGATGGGCGGCATCGAGGTGTGCCGGATGATGCGCAAGGCGGCGCCCCGGCTGCCCATCGTCATGCTGACGGTGCAGGGCGGCGAGGAGCGCAAGGTAGAGGCCCTGGACGCCGGAGCAGACGACTACATCACCAAGCCTTTTCAACTGCGCGAGCTTACGGCGCGCCTTCGGGCGGCGGTGCGGCGGAATAAGATCACCGAGGATGGGGATGCCGCCATCCTCATCGGCGATGTGCTGCTGGACCCCGGACGGCATGTCGTTGAGAAAAAGGGCCGACCTGTTCACCTCACGCCAAAGCAATTCGATCTGCTTCACTATCTGATGGTCCACGCTGGAAGGCCCATTCCTCATGCCAAGCTGCTGCGCTCTGTCTGGGGTCCCGAATATGGCAACGAGCTCGAGTATCTGCGCACCTTTATCCGCCAGATCCGAATGAAGATCGAAGAAGATCCGGCCAATCCGCAGTACCTGCTCACGGATTCCCACATCGGCTACCGGTTCAGCGAGAGCGTACAGCCCTCACTTCCGAGTTAGGCCGGCGGCCTGCGCGGCCTCGCAACGGCATAGCGGACCAGCGCCACGAGCGCCCGGTAGCGTGCCTGAGTCGCATCGCGGTGTAAGGACTCCACCATGCCTCGATCTACGCTCCTGAGCCTTCTAAATGCGTAGTCCGCGATCTCCTGCATGACCTGGGCGTCGCGGTACATTGCGCTCAGTTGCCGTGGCTCGGCGGCAATATCCTCCCGGAAAGCGGCGGCGCTCCATCCCGGGCTCAGCCTGGCCAAGAGAGCCTCCCATGTTTGGCGATTGCGGCGCTGCACCTCGATCCGGCAACCGACGAGGTAGGCGCCGACGGCAACGACCACCGAAATCTGCCACACAGGAAGGATCACTGATCTTCGACCAAAGCGGACCTTGTATGGCTGCAAATTCCGCCATAGAAATCCGTGTGCCTTTCAGCGCTCTGCGGAGCGGTTGCATCTAGTAATAGTCGAAAACGCAGCTTTGCTGGGAAAGAAGATAGGGACTTTGCCTCTTTCGTGGTAATGGGTGGTAACGTGCACCAGAGGCGAGAACCGCTGTCTTCGACCGCAGAAGATGCTGCCATTCGTTTCGTCAGCCCCGTTCTCTGCTACAACTTTTCATATTGAAGACCATCCTGACGCCTCATCGGCCCATCACACGTTGAATGAGACGGACGGGATATACAGGTCAGCCCGTAACCCACGCCACGGCTCGTCCTTTATGCTTCATTTCAGAGGGGTTATGGAACCGGTTCAACGATCTGGCCGTGGAGCGCTTTCGTTCGGCCCCTTACTGGGTGTAATCGCAAACGGGTTAGAATCTGAGTTTCGAGCAACGGAAGGTTGTTGGAGAGAAGCGGGAGCCTGATTTCTTGATGATGGAATTCCACATTTCACGTAAGGTGCGGGAACGGTATCAGTTCGCGGAGACCTTGTTCTCCTACACAGGAAACGTAGTCTTCGCGAATATGGCTGCGTGCCGCGAGTTCGCTCACCGGATGAACCAGGTGCGCGAAGTGGACAACTATCCCGACCGGGTGGTGCACGCCGGTCAGCTTTTCGCCATGGGCCTTATCGACGAAGCGAGCCACGTGCTGATGGCGCGCTATCGTCAGCAATTTGACCCGCAGGTGCTGGCGGGCGCGCTGGACTGGTTTGGCGCTCGAGTGGGCACCGACGCGCTCGATGCCATGTTGCTTGCATTTGCGGAGCAGTTTCCAGGCGCGAGTGTGATTTGCGGCCAGGAGACGCCTCGGCAGTGGCTTGCCGGCTCCACCGCGGGAGTTCCACATCGAGAAGCGGCTCTTGAGGAACTGCTTCTGCTATGGTCGGCCAATCGGAATGAGGCGTTCAAGCCATTTGAAGAGCTATTTGAAGACAAATTGCTGGCTGAAAAGACCGTGTACAAGCAGGTAACGGCTCAATTGCAAGAGTATTTTGCGACCCGGCCGCTGGTCCCGATCGGCGATGCGAAGCCGGTCAGCTTTCTTGATCTGCTGCGTGCGCCCGCGTTGCGGTCCCCGGGTTCGTTGAGCGAGCAGCTTGCCATCATCCGCCAGCTCTGGAGACCTCTGCTTGGCGACAGCCTGGAGCGGCTGCTGGAGATGGCCGGCGAAATTCTCCGCGAAGAAGCGCTGGCGATCTGGATGCAGTTCAATCCGCCGGGAGCGCGCGGCGCGGCCGCGCGGCAGCAGCATGGCCCTGCCATCGAGGCTCACGCCGAGGTGCCGGTCTTCGGCGACCCTGCGCACGAGTATGAGCGATTCTCCGCCGACACGGCGTGGATGCCGAGCGCGGTTCTAATCGCCAAGAGCACCTACGTGTGGCTGGCGCAACTGAGCCGCCAGTATGGCCGGCACATCGGCCGGCTGGATGAGATTCCCGACGAAGAGCTGGCTCTGCTTGCCCGGCGCGGGATCAATTCGCTGTGGCTCATTGGTGTGTGGGAGCGCAGCCGCGCTTCGCGGACCATCAAATTGCTCTGCGGCAATCGCGATGCTGTCGCTTCGGCCTACTCGCTCTTCGATTACCGGATTGCGGACGACTTGGGCGGCGATGACGCCTACGTCAACCTGCGCGACCGCGCTTTTCGTCACGGCGTACGGCTGGCCAGCGACATGGTGCCGAATCACATGGGCATCGATTCGCCGTGGGTCGTCGAGCATCCCGAGTGGTTCATCTCGCGCTGGGACAAGCCGTATCCTGCGTATAGCTTCGAGGGACCGGATCTTTCGAGCGACGGGCGCGTGGAGATCAAGATCGACGATCACTACTACGAGCAGTCCGATGCGGCGGTCGTGTTTCGGCGCCGCGACAAAGCCTCAGGCGAAACGCGCTACATCTATCACGGCAATGACGGTACCAGCTTTCCGTGGAACGACACGGCGCAGCTCGATTACCTGAACCCGGCCGTGCGCGAGCACGTGATCCAGACGATCCTGCACGTGGCGCGTCTGTTTCCGGTGATCCGCTTCGACGCAGCGATGACGCTGGCCAAGCGGCATTTCCACCGGCTCTGGTTTCCCGGCCCCGGTGCGAGCGGCGCGATTCCGTCGCGCGCGGAGTACGGTATGAACCAGGCGGATTTCGACCGCGCCATGCCGCACGAATTCTGGCGCGACGTGGTGGACCGTGTGGCCCAGGAGGTTCCCGGCACGCTGCTGCTGGCCGAGGCCTTCTGGCTGATGGAAGGCTACTTCGTGCGCACGCTGGGCATGCACCGGGTGTACAACAGCGCGTTCATGGTGATGCTGCGCGACGAGGAGAATGCGAAATATCGCTCGGTGA
>JASHVE010000187.1 GCA_030039675.1 Acidobacteriaceae bacterium
CGGCTACGGACTGTGGCTGGCGTTGGTCTTCAAGTCCGGGCTCTTCGGCGACTTTAAGTACTACTTCTTTGTGAACAATTACCCGCGGCCCAGAGAGTTCTACTGGCCGCTCGTCAGTCTCTGGTGGTCGCTGCATGGAACCCTGTGGGTGGACAAGATCCTGATTCCTCTAGCCGGAGTGATTGCGGTGGCCGTACCGGTGCGCCGGCGCGAAGCCTGGGCGCACGAACTGCTGCAAAATCCTCTCTTTGGCTCCTCAGTTCTCGCCGTCATCGGCTGCATTCTCTTCATGACCTACCAGAACCACCCGCAGCCGCGATACTTTGCTGTGGCCGCCGTGTTCTGTTTCTTTGTGATCGCCTTGGGGGCAGAAGCGCTGTTGTTGTCGGCACCCTATGGCATCGCCTCACGCGGTTCCTGGACCCGCGTGTGCGGATGGCTGGTGATCGGCCTTGCCGTTCTGGCTGCGAGCCTGGGCGGAGTTCGAACGCTGGGATACGCCACGCACCCCGAATACTCCTTTGTGAATGCCGCGGAGCAGCTCACTCACTATATCGATACCCATCCCAACGGAAAGCGGCTGCTGGTTTCCATCAGCGGCGACGAGATCACGCTTTTCACGCACCTTCCCGCGCTCTGCGACGACTTCGGCACCACGGACCTGCCGGAAAAGCTGGCAGCCTATCAGCCTGGGTGGTACGCAGCGTGGAACGATCTCGACCCGGACACACTCGAGGACCTGCACACGCATTTTTCCGTTGAACAGGTGGCAGAGTTTCCCGCCTTCGATAATCCTGACCGTAATCTGCTTGTGCTCTACAAGCTGCATCCGCTGCCAGGAGGGCAAGCTCGCGACCCGCAGGAACAGGATCTGAAACATCCTATGCCCGATGATTTGATCGAAGCGCCGATGCAGTAGGGACACCCCGGGCCGCGAAACCTCACGGCCGTCCGATCATGACTTCCGTCGCCTTGATCAGCGCGAGAGCCGCGTCGCCTGGTTTCAGCGCCAGTTCGCGCACGGCGTCTGCGGTGATGATCGCGGTGATGCGCTGATTGCCCACCGAAAGCACGACTTTCGCGAGCAGGCCTTCAACGGTCACCTCGGCGACGGTGCCGAGCAGCTGGTTGCGGCCGCTGATCCGGGCCGATCCGGTCTGTGCTCGCGCAGCAGGAAGGAACTCTTCCAGCGCTTCAAGCGGAATGCGATGGTGGCCGCCGGGCGTCTTCACGGTCCGGATGCGACCCGCCAGGATCCAGTGCTTGAGCGCGGGATAGCTCATGCCCAGTCTTGCCGCTGCCTGGCGGGGCGTGAGCAATGTCGAGGCAGTCATGCTGGGGAGAATCCCTCCTGGAAACATACTTTACACGTTCGAGATTACTGCGCGGACGCATCCAACTAGTCCAGCAGCCCTTAACCGCCCGTGACAGCAATCACTCGACAGTGGCCCACACGGATGATAGGCTTCCCCGTGACAATTTTCCGGATCTCGGTACTTCAGGTTCGGGAACCTCGTTATGCGGCTTCAAATACGTTAAGTCGGGAGGACATGTGACTGTACAGGATTGGGTCTGCTTTTTCCTTGGCGTGAGCGTGTTGTCGCTTACCGTCGCCGTACGTTTTGCGCGCCAGGTGACTGGTTCCGATATTGGGAGGCCGGACAGGCGGAAGATTTCTGCCCAAAGCCGACGGGCAGGTGTAGGAGAGCGTAAGATGAGCAATCTACTTTCGACACGCTGGGGGAGACTCGCCAGCGTCATTGCCACACTGGTCCCGCTCGGTGAGGGCGCAGCATCTGCACAGGCTGCGGTCCCAGCCGGAGGCGAAGCCAATCTCCAGCTCCCGGATTTGACTCGGGTCCAATTTCTGGGCATGAACGGGCACAGTCTGCTCCTGTACGGGCCCCTGTTTTGCGTTTTGGGGATGCTGTTCGGCCTCTTCATGTATATCCACCTGAAGGGCTTGCCGGTGCATCGATCAATGAAGGAAGTGTCGCAGTTGATCTGGGAGACCTGCAAGACCTATCTGATCAACCAGGGCAAATTCCTGCTTCTCCTCTGGTCATTCATTGCGGTCGTCATCCTGGTGTACTTCGCTGTGTTGCTCCACTTCAGCGCGATGCGAGTGGCCATCATTCTTGCGTTCAGCGTGCTGGGGATGGCGGGCAGCTACTTTGTGGCGTGGTTTGGCATTCGCGTGAATACTCTGGCGAATTCGCGCGGCGCCTGGGCTTCGCTGGGCGGTAACGCATATCGCGCATTCAGCGTTCCGCTCAAGGCGGGCATGAGCATCGGCATGATGCTCATCTCGATCGAGCTGTTAATGATGTTCAGCATCATTCTCTTCGTCCCGGGCAGCTATGCCGGGCCGTGCTTCATCGGCTTTGCGATCGGCGAATCGCTCGGCGCTGCGACGCTCCGTCTTGCCGGCGGTATCTTCACCAAGATTGCCGACATCGGCGCCGACCTGATGAAGATTGTGTTCCATGTAAAAGAAGACGATGCCCGCAATCCGGGCGTGATTGCCGACTGCACCGGAGACAACGCCGGCGATTCGGTGGGTCCCACTGCCGACGGTTTTGAAACCTATGGCGTGGTCCAGGTCGCGCTCATCGCATTCATCATTCTGGGCGCGAAGAACGCTACCGTTGGAGTGCAATTGCTCGTCTGGCTCTTTGCGGTCCGCGTGGCCATGCTGGTGGCTGCAGTCGCGGGTTATTACATCAACGAGCTGATCGCCCGGGCGCGTTACGGCAAAGCGTCTGAATTCAACTTCGAATCGCCGCTCACCTCGCTTGTGTGGATCACCTCCATCGTGACCATTGCCGCAACCTATCCGGTCACCGAAATCCTGCTTGCGAATTTAGGTGGAGACCCCACACTGTGGTGGAAACTCGCCACCATCGCTTCCTGCGGCACAGTAGCTGGCGCTCTCATTCCCGAGCTTGTTAAGGTCTTTACATCCACCAAGGCCAAACATGTGCAAGAAGTCGTGGCGTCCGCAAAGGAGGGTGGAGCCGCACTTGGTCTCCTCTCCGGCTTTGTCTCCGGGAATTACTCCTCCTACTACCTGGGATTGGTGGTGATTCTTCTAATGGCCCTTGGTTACGGAGTGAGCACTCTGGGATTCGGCAACGTCATTCTGGCCGCGCCCATGTTTGCCTTCGGCCTCGTTGCCTTTGGCTTCCTGGGCATGGGACCGGTGACCATTGCCGTGGATTCCTTTGGACCGGTGACAGACAATGCTCAATCTATCTATGAGCTGTCGCTCATCGAGAACGAGCCCGGCGTGGCTGAGGAAGTGAAGAAGCAGTACGGTGTAGTCGTGGATTTCGAGAGCGCGAAGAAGATGCTGGAGGCGGCCGACGGTGCGGGCAATACCTTCAAAGCCAGCGCCAAACCGGTGCTGATTGGTACAGCCGTCGTGGGCGCCACGACCCTGATTTTCGCTACCATTATGGCGCTGACCAACTCGCTCACCACCAACGTTGACAAGCTCTCGCTTCTGCACGCTCCCTTCCTGCTCGGCCTGGTGACCGGTGGCGCGGTGATTTACTGGTTCACCGGCGCTTCCACCCAGGCGGTGACCACGGGTGCCTACCGTGCCGTAGCGTTCATCAAAAACAATATGAGTTTGGGCGGAGAAAAAGCCTCAACAGAAGACAGCAAGAAAGTGGTGGCCATTTGCACCCGTTACGCGCAAAGCGGGATGCTGACCATCTTCATCTCGCTGTTTTTTGCCGCACTGGCTTTTGCCTTCCTCGATCCCTTCTTCTTCGTCGGCTATCTGATATCCATTGCCGCCTTCGGACTCTACGCAGCCATCTTTCTGGCGAACGCCGGAGGAGCCTGGGATAACGCCAAGAAGATCGTCGAAGTCGATTTGCATGAAAAAGGAACGCCTCTGCATGAGGCGACCGTGGTGGGCGACCTGGTGGGCGATCCATTCAAGGACACAGCCGCCGTGGCTCTCAATCCGGTTATCAAGTTCACAACACTCTTTGGCTTGCTGGCTGTCGAGTTGGCGGTTCAAATGTCTGCGACCAGCGGGGCGAGGTGGACGCACTTGCTTGCGGCGATCTTCTTCGTTGCGTCGTTCTTTTTCGTCCACCGCTCGTTTTACGGCATGCGCATCGTCAGCGATGAGCCGGCCGAAAGGTCTCATCCGAAGTCAGAGGTTGGTTTGAGTGCTGCAGGCTCAACCAAAGCCGCTAACCGTTAGTGGGCAGTTATTCTTGTAGCATTGCTGGAGATTAGGATGCCCGGGATCTGAGACTGCAGATCCCGGGCTTCTTGCATGCCCGAAGTTGCTTTGCCGTTACCAGCGATAAATCGTCAGGTCGTCAAGGTAAACGTTGGACGATCCGCTGGTGCCGTAGCCGTCGACCTGGAAGTTGGTCAGCAGCGTCGGGCTCCATCCCAGGGCAAAGGCGGAGGGGACAGTCGCATTGATGTCTTGTTCGACGCCATCGAGCCACACCGAACCGTAGGTCACGTTGCCGTATTCGTCCCGCGAGTAAGTGACCTGTACGTTATGCCACGCGTCTACGCTCCAGGTTTGCGGATTGCAGGGCTGGTTCGAGTGCAGCCATGCATCGGAGGGCTGCTGCGGGGTGCCTTCGTTCGCAGTGTAGTCCCAGGTCAGCGACCAGCCGTCGCACTGAAAGCCGAAAATGACTGTTTGCCCGTTCGCCATCACCTGATTCACATCCATCTCGATGTTGGCGATGCCGGCCGAGGATCCAGCAATGTAGACATAGCCGTCATATAGGAAGTTCATGGACTGCGTGTCGGAGCCGAAGGAAGCGTAGTAGCGCTCGCCTGCGTAGTTGGTGAAGGTGGTGCTGAATTCAAGCGCTGCGCCGCTCAGTGAGGGCGTAGAGACGATGGCCATCGTTCCGGTGGAGCTTCCGGGCCCCGTGCCCGTATCGTTTACAGCCTGCCAGGTCGGTAACGTCTGCACGCCCGAAACGATGATGGCGTCAGCGGGCACCTGCGCGACTGGTGACGGGAGGATGATGATCGGCACTGAGGCTGCGCACGATGCGCCCTGATTGCCCCAGGACTTGACCCACAGCGTGTGCGCGCCGGTGGTTGCAGTTACCTGCGCGCTGATCGAGGTGCCGTACACGATGGTTGTGTTGCTGCTGTTATCGAGTGAATAGCCCATGGCCGCAACCGGCTGCGACGAACACGGAGACGCGGTTGCGTTCAGTGCAAACGGAGAGACGAGTTCTGCCCCGTTGACTGGGTTTGTGACAGCTACATCGGCATACGCCGACGCCGCGCCTGACAGCAATGCGAGAAGAATCAAGGAGGAAGTTTTCACGAGTATGCCCTGACCTGTTTCTCTGAGACACACGAATCAGGTGGCAAGGTCTCGCTTGCCTGGACCGGTCAGCAGACGCAAGTTAGCGCCTGCGGACGGAGGTCCACTAGCGAACGACACGATTCGCGATCTCAGGATTGATGGCTCAAAGGTAACTCGAAGCTTGGTTACTGTCGATGCAACTTAGGTCGGAGAGACAGTTGTGATCTGGGTCACATCGCGCCCGAAGCGTAGGCGCGGGAGCGGGCGAGGCTCGCGCGCTGGCGGCCATGGTCATCGAAGTTAGCGGGATCGAGCCAAGCCTGGAATGCGCGCTTGCGCGCCGGCCACTCGTGGTCGAGCATGGAAAACCATGCGGTGTCACGGTTTTGCCCTTTCACCACCATGTGCTGGCGGAAGGTGCCTTCAAAAGTGAATCCGAGACGTTCAGCGGCACGGCGGCTGGCCGCGTTCAGCGCATTGCACTTCCATTCGTAGCGGCGGTAGCCCAGCGTATCGAAGACATGGCCGGCCATCAGATACATGGCCTCGGTGGCTGCGCGCGAGCGCCGCAATATGGGCGAAAAGAGCACGTTGCCGACTTCGATGACGCCATGGCGCGGCTCGATGCGCATGTAGCCGGCCCAGCCTGCCGCTTTGAACCTCACCGGCGAAGGCCCGTCTGTGCCGGCTTCTTCCGGGATGATCGCGAAGAGCACAGCCTTTTCCGCTTCGCGCCAGCGTTCGAGCGATTCGATCATGGCAGAGGCGCTGGCGTAGGGGCCGCTCGTCAGCCAGGTCCAGAGATCGTCGTGGGCGTTCACGGCGTTCCACAAGGCTTCGCCGTGCGCGGTGCCGAGCGGCTCGAGTGTGACGTAACGGCCGCGCAGAACTATGGGAACAGGCGTCGCGGGCGGCTTCCAGTTGAGCAGGGTTGACGTGGGTTGGGACACGTGCACAGGGTAACAGCGGAGCCCGCGTGACGCACGATGGGCTCGCTTTTACGTAAAAACAGAGGGTTTTCGAGGGGGTACTGTTTACTGGTCGGATAATGGAGCTGAATGGGGTTCTCTTTTTCAAGATGATTGTTCTCATTTAGTTAGGGAAGATTCGTTCACGTGTTTCTTGCGCTCAATGCGTTGAATTTGGGGGGAGGGGGGTACGGAGGGTGGGCGGTACGGACCGGGCACATACCTGACAGTTTGAACCGCGGGAACTTTGGCATAGGGACATTGTGCCCGACGGCGCAGGAATTTTCTGAAATGAATCTTTGGAGTTGCCGAGACGCGCCTCTTTCCGGGCCAAGGTTGTGCAAGACTCCGTCAGCAAAGCCGCGTCTGATGAATTGAAAGCGGAGGATGCATCGAGCGAAGAGCCTCCCTCAAGTCTCAATTCGCCGTGGGCTGCTCCACATGATCGATCACGAGCACCTGCACTGGGCCTTTTGCCGGTTCCAGCTTCAGCCCCAACTGGTTCTTCAGCGCCTCACGAAATGTGCCGCCACTCTCATGGTTGTCTACTTCGCTGGTGTCTTCCGGCGTCCACTCCATCCAGAAGTCGTATCCGCCTTGCAATCCTGTTTCATCAATTATCGGCCGCGGCAGCGTTACGAGGCCTGTCTGCGCGGGCATCGACGTGCCGAGCATGGCGAGCGTCACGTTGCGGCCGCCGAAGCGGCGCGCGCCGGGAGCGCCGGCCGGCAGATGAGCGATCCAACCGCAGGGAATCGGCAGCGCAGAGAGCAGCGGCGCCGAAGTTGCCGTTTTGCCCGCGCTGTCAGGCAGACCGGTCTTTGCGCAGTTGTCGCTTGCCGGATGCTGCTGCAGTTGCGGTCCCAGCTTGCCCGGGTTCTCTTGGACGAGCGCAAACACCGGAGCCTCGCGGGTCTCCCAGTGCGCCTTGAGCTGGAACCGCTCCGCCAGCAGGCTCTGCATCATGAGCCGGATCTGGTCCTTGGTCGCCGCTCCTGGGGCGCGCGCCTCGATGTCATAGTGGTTGTCTTTCACCCACTCCGGAACGTGCATCTTCAGCCCGCTATAGGCGTCGAGGCGCAACGCCAGCTCCTGCGTTCCGTTCAGCCTGTACGCAAAGATAATGAAGCGGAGGAGCGGGATGTCTTTCGTTGAGAGAAGATCACCACTGGAGGCCAGCGGATCGTGTTGGTCGAGCACCCAATATGCGTTGCTTCCCCCGTCGAGGGTTAAATTGCTGTACGAGCCTCCTCCGCTTTTGTTCTCCCGCACGCTCGCCACTTCAAATTGCTGCTTGCCGCCCGCGGCCTTTTCCCAATCCTGCTCGATACTTTGCGCGCGGGCTGAGATTCCAAGGCAAGCGAAGATCTCCGCAGCGAGAAGAAGCGCACAGACGATGACGACCGAACAGCGCTTGCCGTCCACCCTGCACATCATGTCGCGAACCCTCCGGGAAAGCGCCATCTTTACCCTATGTAGCATTCTACTTTCAGCTCTGTCAAACATAGCTCTGGTGAAAATCGGCATGATCCGGCATGCAAATAGAGCCGCGATGCGGCGCGAGGGTATATGGCGCCCAAGAATTAGCCCCTCGCTCTTCTGTTCAAGGCCCTTTTCTAATGGCAATAAAACGGTAGACGCACATGTTGCCGAACCTTTCCTGCGCTCTAATGTTTAACCAATCGCGTCTACCGGAAACGACGGTGAAAGGTGTACCGACGGACTATAGCATTTTCGGAATTACTGTAGACCGAAAGCATGAACTCAAGTGGCTTTTTCATCAAGAAAAAGCCACCTTTCACTGCTCTCAAAAAGTCTATATGTATTCCGAAAATGCTCTAAGCGTCTCTTACCGTACTTTGCATTCGTCGTCTGTACAATTTTCTTTTTTGCACTGGCGAATTATGGGGGAATACGTAAACATCGGGTCAGGGCACAAAAAGGCGTTGACGCGCCCGGCGCCATCTCTCAGACGACAATTCAATTCGCCTTCTATGCTTTTCGCTCTTTAGTTTGGGTGACGACAGCGCTGGCGATCGCCATGATAAAAAAGAGAATGGCCCCTTCGAGGAAGGTCCGGTAGGATAATGGATAATATTTTCCTCCCTGAATGCCGGGCTCGACTGCGAGAATACCCACCCAATTGAGCGCGCGCATGATGAGCGCGATAGCAGAGCTGACAATGCCGATCCAGAACGCAGATATGGTTAGCTGTTTTCCCATGTTTCCCCCTTTGAGGAGATTCGTTGAGTTTGGGGGAGGGAAGAATTCTCTCATATCCGGCGTACACTTAGGAGGAAATTTGCCTAAATTGCACTTCCTCTGTGATATTTTGCGGCAGAGCCAGAGCTAGAACGGTTCCTCTTGCCCCTTTCCTGCCTCCGGTGAGGAGACGGCGTCGCAATTCCATGCCGGTCAGTTCCCATCGCCGGGCCGGCAGTGCTTGTAAAGGTCCAGGACGACGCGAGCGGGGCGCCAGTCTACCGTGTAACAGCGACCACTTCGGATACCCGATTCGTGCCACCGTCCGGAAGGATCGTTATTCCCGACCCGAGAAACGGAACATTCCTTAGGGCGGTTCCACAGCTGATGTGCCCTTGCCGAAGCCGCGGAGGGTGGCATTTTTTGTTGAGGAAAATGCCACTTTGCAGCAGTGGCTTCGGGATATAGCAACTGTGAAACCGCTGTAGCCTCGAAAGCCCGCCGGAAAGCATCGCTGTCTACTCCCAGTCCGGGACGCTTCTACTCTCGAAATCCGTGCACGATAACCTTTGCCTTCGCGGCGCCATTGTAGCCGGCGACCCGCCCGCAGTTTGCCTTGACTGGGTGTATGACCCTTTGCCGCTTGATCGCAACTTATACATTGCCAACCTCCTGCACTACGCCACGTATAGCCGTCAGCCTGGAATACCAGGTGCTGGATATGGATTTCAATGTCGTCGAACGCATTTCAGCCGTTGGCATCGGGACGATTGTGGCAACGGACGATGATGGGAATGCCTACGGCGCAGGTGGATGGGCGAGCGACGGGGTGCCGCAGCTACACATTGTCCGGGCCCACTTCGTGCAGTAAATTCTCGACGGTGTATCGCTGCGTAGAGCCGTGAGCCTACAGCCCGATTGTGCAAGCAGGTTTGCTCCTGGATGTCCACAGTTCGCACATTTGCACAATCAAAAATGCCCTGTTTCCCGGCTTGTTTGGCAGGGAAATGGGGTCTAGCCTTGGAATTGGGCATGGGGCCGGTCGAAAAGGCGGCATTGGTCGGGTTTTTGCAGGTTTTTGACCGAGGAAATCCGCTCTGCATGGGGTGATTCGGAACTTTCCACAGCGGAATACGGCTGTTTAGCAAGTGGATGCCCGCGAATGTGACCAAAATACTAGATGTTGTGGTTTGGTGTTGACACACCCCATAGACAGCGGTATTTTTTCATCTGCGGCTGTAAACTGACTTTAACGAAAAGCCGGCATCGAACCCAGCTA
>JASHVE010000188.1 GCA_030039675.1 Acidobacteriaceae bacterium
GTCGATCCGCAGCACCTGATGCGGCTGGTGGCGAAGAATGCCAAGCGCGGCGCTCAGTTTACGCCGCAGGGCGTGCTCAAGTACCCGCTGGCTGCTTCGCGGCCTGACGAAGTGCTGCTCGAAATTCACGAATTGCTCGCCAGCCTGGCCGTTGCGCCAGTGACCGCCTGAGATCCGCTTTGAATTAAGGAAAGCCCTATGAGAAAAACCATTGCGTTGTTCACGATGGGAGTCTGCATGTCTACGACCATTGGCGCTCATGCCGCACAAGGGACCTGGAGGCAGCAGTTACAGCAGGTTTCCGACGAATACTTCGATCAGGTGTACTTCCGTTATGCACCGTCGGCTGCGACTGTAACTGGATTTCACCAGTACGACACGCAGCTTGAAGACTACTCCCGCAAAGCGATCGACGCCGAGATTGCTGCGCTCAAGGATTTTGAGAAACGGATCGAAGCAATTCAACCCGACGACTCTTCCGCCGATTTTGTGCCGCGCAGCGACCGTGAGATTGTGCTGAGCAACATCCGCTCGCAACTGCTGACGCTGGAGACGATCCGCCCCTGGGCGAAGAACGCGGATAACTATTCGAGTACCTGCGCGAATGGCGCGTTTGTGCTGATGGAGCGCAAATTTGCGCCGCCGGATGATCGATTGCGGTCGCTTATCGCGCGCGAGAAGCAGATGCCCGGGCTACTTGCCGCGGCGCGCGTCAATCTGCAGAATCCGCCGCACATCTTCACAGAGATCGCCATTGAACAGTTGCCGGACATCATCAGCTTCTTCGAGCACGATGTCCCGCAGGCCTTCGCCGATGCCAACGATCCAGCACTCAAGGCCGAATTTGCACAAACAAACGTAGCGGTCATCACCGCATTGAAGGATTATCTCAACTGGCTCAAGACTGATCTGCTTCCGCGCTCGAACGGCGACTTCCGCATTGGTGCGGATGCATTTCACAAAAAGCTGGAATACGACGAGATGGTCGATTTGCCGCTCGACAAGCTGCTCGATATCGGATGGGCCGATCTGCGCAAGAACCAGGAGCACTTCAAAGAGGTTGCGCACGAGCTGGAGCCAGACAAAGATCCACATGCGGTTCTTGAAGAGCTGGGCAAAGATCATCCCACGCCGGACCAGTTGCTCGACTCGTTTCGCGCTACGTTCAACAATCTGATCGGGTTCATTCGCTCCCATCACATCGTCACTATCCCGTCGGATGTGCGGCCCATCGTGGAAGAGACGCCGCCATTTATGCGCGCAACGACGTTCGCCAGCATGGACACGCCGGGACCGTATGAGACGCACGCTACGGAGGCCTATTTCAACGTGACGCTGCCCGACCCGAAGATGACGCCGGCTGAGGTCGAGGGCTACATGCACTCATTCAACGTGGGCACCGTGATCTCGACTGCCGTGCATGAGGCCTACCCAGGACACTACGTCCAGTTCCTCTGGTTGCCGCAGGCGCCGAGCAAGGTGCGCAAGATCCTTGGCGCAAATACCGACATCGAAGGGTGGGCACATTACTGCGAGCAGATGATGCTCGATGAGGGCTACGGACAGCCGGGCGCGGGTGCGAAAGACGAGCGGGAATCGCAGCTGCTGCGGCTGGGACAGCTGCAGGATGCGCTGCTGCGCAACGCGCGCTTCATTGTCGGCATCGAAATGCATACCGGCAAGATGAGCATCGAGCAGGCCGAGGAGTTCTTCCAGAAGGAAGGCTATCAGTCGAAGGAAACAGCCGTGGTTGAGACCAAGCGCGGCGCCGGCGATCCGACTTATCTTTATTACACTCTGGGCAAATTGCAGATCATGAAGCTGCGCGAAGACATGAAGCGGAAAGAAGGCGCGGCCTTCTCGCTCGAAAAATTTCACGATGATTTTTTGCGCCAGGGATTTCCGCCGGTGAAGATCATTCGGGAGGCGATGTTGGGTGACAATTCGCCCACGCTTTGAGGATGAAACGAGACGAGGCGTTCGTGCTTTCCCACCCTTTTCACAAAGAACGTGAAACGATGGGGCACCCAGCGTCCTTTGCTGTTGAGGAGAAGGAATGACTAAACGCGTACGCAAAGCAGTATTTCCGGCTGCCGGATTGGGCACACGCTTTTTGCCGGCTACGAAAGTGATCCCCAAGGAGATGCTAGCGCTGGTCGATAAGCCGATCCTGCAGTACGGCGTGGAAGAGGCGATTGCCTCGGGCATCGAGCACATCATCATCGTGACCGGGCGCGGCAAAGGCGCTATGGAAGATCACTTCGACATCAGCTACGAGTTGGATGCAACGCTGGAGCGCAAGGGCAAAAAGGAGCTGCTTGAGCTCTCCCGCAAAATCTCGTCGATGGCGCGCATCAGTTATGTACGGCAAAAGGAGCCGCTGGGCCTGGGGCACGCCGTGCTTTGTGCGAAAGAGCTTGTAGGCGATGAACCGTTCGCTGTGATTCTGCCCGACGATGTGATCGATGCAAATCCGCCGTGCCTCAAGCAGATGATCGAGGTCTTCAATGAAAGAGGCGGCTCTGTACTGGCCACCATGACGATCGATGGGCCCGGCATCAGTGCGTATGGCGTGCTGGCCGGCTCGCAGGACAAAACTAATCCGCGGATTTATAACTGCGCCGGCATGGTGGAGAAGCCAAAGTTCGAGGAGGCGCCATCGACGCAGGCGATCATCGGACGCTATATTTTGGCACCGCGAATCTTCGAACTGCTGGAACAGACGCAGCCTGGTGCAGTGGGCGAAATCCAGCTTACAGACAGCATCAAGGCGCTGCTCAAGGAAGAAAAAGTCTTCGGCTACACTTTTGCCGGCAAGCGCTTCGATGCCGGCGACAAATTCGGCATGCTGCAGGCGACGGTGGAATTCGCATTGAAGCGGCCGGAGTTTGGGGAGAAGTTCCGGGAGTATTTGAAGGGGCTGGCGCTGTAGCGAGTTAGCAGGTCAGCAAGTCAGCGGACCAATGGCTTCGCAGCTGACTTGCTGACCCGCTAACTCGCCAACTTGCTGCTCTTACTCTTTCCATTTGATGTTGCAGCCAATCGAGGGACGCTGCTCAGTGGGAACTGGCTTGCCAGCGAGCACGAGGTCGATGGCGGCACGCAGATCTTCACCCGTGACGGGAACTCCGCTGTTGGGGCGGCTGGAATCATACTGGCCGCGATAGACGAGCTGAAAATCTTTGTCGAAAAGGAAGAAGTCGGGCGTGCAGGCGGCATCGTAGGCGCGCGCCACGTCCTGTGTCTCGTCGTACAGATAAGGGAACGTGAAACCCTGCGCCTTTGCCTGCGCCTTCAGGCCTTCGGGGCTGTCGTCAGGATGCGTGGTTACATCGTTGCTGCTAACGGCCACGATGCCGAAGGACTTGCCCTCGTAATCCTTGCCCAGCGGGCCCAGCGTCTTCTCGATGTGCTTCACATAGGGACAATGTGTACAGATGAACATGACAAGGAGCGCGTCCTTGCCGCGGAAATCGTCGCGGCGGACGGTCTTGCCAGAAACGACGTCGGCGAGTGCAAAATCCGGAGCGGTGGTGCCGAGTTCGAGCATCGTAGATTCAGTGAGTGCCATAATGATGTCTCCCAGAAAGCAGAATGTTTGAGGTTCGCGGTCTCCCACCCTTGGCGCAAAGAACGCGCCAAGGATGGGGCACCCAATGCATTACTAAAATAATCCTGGCTGTCTCCCCGGCGCGGCGATGCCGAAGTGCTCGTAGGCCAGGCGCGTGGCCACGCGGCCGCGCGGCGTGCGGTCGAGAAATCCAATCTGAATAAGAAACGGCTCGTAAACTTCCTCGAGCGCATCTTCTTCCTCGGCGAGGGTCGCGGCCAGCGTGCCAAGGCCGACGGGCCCGCCGTCATATTTCTGGATGATTGTGAGAAGCAAGCGGCGGTCGATCTCGTCGAAGCCGTGCGCGTCTACTTCGAGCATGGTGAGCGCGGCATTCGCCGTAGGCCGGTCAATGACCCCGGAGCCGCGCACCTGCGCGTAGTCGCGCACGCGGCGCAGCAGCCGGTTGGCGATGCGCGGGGTACCGCGCGAGCGCAGCGCGATCTCGGCGGCGCCGTCGGGATCGATGGGAATCTGCAGCACCTCTGCGGAACGCTCCACGATGACGCGCAGCTCGTCTTCGGTGTAGAACTCGAGACGCAGCAGAATGCCGAAGCGGGAACGCAACGGCGAAGAGAGCAGGCCCGGGCGCGTAGTGGCACCGATGAAGGTGAAGGGGCGAATTTCCATCACGTGCGTGCGCGCCGCCGGGCCCTGACCGATGATGATATCGAGCTTGTAGTCCTCGAGCGCCGTGTAGAGCTTTTCCTCGAGCACCGGCTGCATTCGGTGGATCTCGTCGAGAAACAGCACCTGCCGCTCGCGCAGATTGGTGAGGATGGCTGTGAGGTCGCCCTGGATCTGCAGTGCGGGACCCGAGGTCTGCTGAAAGCCCACATCGAGCTCGTTGGCGATGATGGTGGCCAGCGTGGTCTTGCCCAGCCCGGGAGGACCGAAGAGCAGCACGTGATCGAGCGCTTCGCCTCGGGACTTGGCGGCTTCGAGTGCAATGGCCAGCTGCTCCTTCGCCTTCGATTGGCCGATAAACTCGCGCAGCCAGCGCGGGCGCAGCTTGAGCTCAAAGCTCTGTTCCTCGTCAGCGCGCGCAGCGCTGACCAGACGTTCCGGTGTGTTGTCGCGGGCGATGGCCATCTTCACGAAAAGTTTAGCGGGTTCCGGCAGTGCGGGCAAAGGGTTGATGAGAAAAATGCCGGATATCGAAACTTTTGCAAGAGAATGGCAACTTTTTTATGCCTCGGCCGAAATCTTTACACAGATTTTGACCATGTTCATGCGTTCTTGATTTGCGCTCCCCTAGTTTGTAAAGAATTTACTCCGGATTCGCGCCGGAGCGGACGTGTCAACCTCGCAAGCGTGCCGCTCGGGACGTGAGGGGGAATTATTGTTCCCTCGAAAGCGCATCACGCGCAAATTTTTCCGGTCGTGGCAACACAATAATCTGCCGACGAAAACAGCTGCGCAACAGCAGACAGGAGAAGTGTACGCGAAAAAGGGCTCGACGTGCTGAGCGGCGCCGGCCCATAAAAATCCAATGTGAAAGCGAGAGGCTGAATGAAAAGAACATTCTGGAGAATCGCGCCTGCTACGGCAGGCGCATGCTTTGCTCTACTGTGTCTTTCCGGCGCCGCGCAGCAGAGCCAGCCTGCCGGAAGCGGGGCTTTGACTCTAACCTCCCACTTGGAACCGCCGGGCAGCGCCACGCCTGCACCCAATTCAACTTCCACGGCGGCAGATGCGAATACTTCGACAGTTCCAGCCGCGAGCGGCCATCCTGACGAAGCGGGTCAGATCTCCAATGCCGAATTGATGAAGAACATGATGGAGATGAAGGCCGAGATCGCTGAGTTAAAGGCCGAGTTGAAGGCAAGCAAAGAAACAGATGCCGCTTCAGCCGATGCAATCAAGGCGTACGAGCACGATGTGGCTGCATTGAAGGCGGCGGTCACTCCCGTTGGGCCGGCGGTAATGCCTGCGCAGGAGACCGCTCCCGCCGCAACTCCCGCACCGGCGCCGACCGTGGATCACGTGACGCCGTTCGCCGATTACTACTGGGGCTGGCTGAACGGCAACCCGCGCACCATCGATTGCCCGCTCTGCACCAAGTACTTCACGCCTGAGATTCGCGTCGACGCCAACTACAACCTGGACTTCAACCACCCGAAAGACGACACCATCAGCGGATCGAGCGAGGTCTTCCGTTCGCAGGAAGTGCAACTGGAGCAGCTTGGTATCGGCGGCGATCTGCTGATCGATCACGTGCACGCCCGCCTGATGACGCAGTTCGGCGAATACTCGGTGACCACGCCG
>JASHVE010000189.1 GCA_030039675.1 Acidobacteriaceae bacterium
TTCGCCAGCGCGCCGAAGGGCGGGTAATGCATCCAGCGCCGGTACTTCAGCTCCCGCTCCGCGAACTCCGCATAGTTGTGCGCCGTCGCGGCAAGAATTGCATAGTGATCCGGATAGTACGTCTGCACGGTCACGCGTCCCGGCAGTTCACCGCGTCCGGCACGCCCTGAAACCTGCGAGATCAGCTGAAACACCCGCTCCGCTGCGCGAAAATCCGGCATCGACAACGCATGATCGCAGCCCACCACACCCACCAGCGTCACGCCATGAATGTCATGGCCTTTGGCGATCATCTGCGTACCCACCAGCAGATTGATCTCGCCCGAGTGCAGCCGCGCCAGCAGCCGTTCCAAGTCGTGCCGCCCGCGCACCGTGTCGCGGTCCATGCGCCCGATGCGCGCGCCGGGGAAGATCTCCTGCAGCCGTTCCTCGCCCTGCTGCGAACCCGCGCCCAGATAATACAAATGCTCGCTGTCGCACTTCGGGCAACGCGCCGGAACCGTGCGCCGGAACCCGCAGTAATGGCACTCCAGCCGCTGCCCGGCATGCGCCACTTCGTCTGCAGTAGAAGGTTTGTGATGTGTTAGCGCAATCGCACAGTTCTGGCACTCCAGCTTTTCTCCGCAGGCGCGGCAGATCACAGCAAACGAGTAGCCGCGCCGGTTGAGCAGAATCAGCGCCTGCTCGCCGCGCTCCAGCGCAGCCTTGGTCTGCGCGATCAGCGAGCGCGAAAAAAGCTGCTCCTGACCCGTCTCCTGGAACTCTCGCCGCATGTCCACGAGCTCAACCTCCGGCAGCGGCCGGTTCATCACCCGTTCCCGCAGTTCGATGCGCGTGTATTTGCCCGCGCCGACATTCTGCCAGCTTTCAAGCGAGGGCGTCGCCGAGCCGAGCACGACCGCGGCGCCAGCCAGTTTCGCGCGCATCACCGCCACATCGCGCGCGTTATAGCGCGGCGTCTCTTCCTGCTTGTAGCTCTGGTCGTGCTCTTCATCCACCAGAATCAATCCCAGCTTTGGCGCCGGCGCAAAGATAGCCGAACGCGTGCCCACAACGATCGGCGCCTCGCCCGAACGGATGCGCCGCCACTGCTCGCTACGCTCCTCCGGCGTCAGCGCTGAGTGCAGCAGCGCCACGCGCTGGCCAAAAGCGCGATCCAGCAATCCGGCTGTCTGCGGCGTGAGCCCGATCTCCGGAACCAGCAAAATCGAAGAGAGCCCGCGGTCCAGCGCCTGCTGCATCGCCGCAAGATACACAGCGGTCTTTCCCGAGCCCGTCACGCCATACAGCAAAAAGGAGTGAAATGCTCCCAGACCCGCCGAGATCTTCGTCAGCGCCTCACTCTGTGCTGCATTCAAATGAAACGGCGCAGCCGCAGGCTGCAATCCACCCAGCCGAAATGCCGCCGGCCGCTCCTCGATGCGCACCAGCCCGCGTCGCACCAGCGTCTGCAAAGTCCACGACGGCAATTCCAGCCGCCGCAACTCCGCAAGCGGCAGTTCACCGCCGCGCGCAGCCAGCTCTGCCAGAATCGCCTGCTGCTTTTCTGTGAGCTTCGGCAAACGAGCCTCAGGAATCAAAACCGCGTAGCGGTCAATGCGCCGCGCATCGCGCTCCGCCGCGGCTGTCTCGCGCGCAATCCACTTCTTGCGCGCCAGCGTTGCAAGAAGCTGCAGTGGAGCGCCCGTGGCCGCGCGCAGCGTGGCAACCTTCACCGTCTCACCCGATGCAAGCCGCTCCAGCACGCGATGCACGAGCTGCCGATCCTCAGCCGCAATCTTCCCGTTGCGCGTTCGACGCACCGATGGACCCGGTGCCCCATCCTTTTCGCGCTCTTCGCGAAAAGGGTGGGAGAGCAACGGCTTCCCATCCCCATCGTGCAAACTCGCCAGTACATCCCGTCCGAGATCTGTAATCCGGTAAGATACGGAGCGCCGCACCTCGGCCATCAGCGGCAGCATCGCGCGCAGCACCTCACCCAGCGGCGCAAGATAGTACTGCGCAACCCACTCAGCCAGAACGAGCAACTGCTCGCTCAGCAACGGCTCATCGTCGAGCACCGCCTCAAGCGCGCGAAGCTCAAAATCGGCAGGAGCTGTCACTTCAGCTGCCGTCACTACGCCAATAAGCTTCTCATTGCGAAAGGGTGCAATCACCCGCGCGCCCCGTTGCGGACGCTGCCCCTCGCGCACCGCGTAGGTAAAGGTGCGGTCGAGCGGAACAGGCAGCGCAACTTCGCAGCACATAGGCATGAGCGGCAAAGTTCAGTGTAATTGCTTCATGCTTTGCCGCTCCGCCAAGCCTGCCGTAGATGCGATACTCAGCTCTTGCAAGTGCGGTTCTCATCCGCGATCACGCTCGAGCGTGCAATCAGGAGCCACCAGAATGGAGATCGATCCGATCAACGTCGACCCAATCGACCCGGAGGCCAGAATGGCGCGCCGCAGCACCTTCGATTCCGTGGCCGGCCTCTACGACGAGATGCGCCCCGGTTATCCGCAGGCCATCTTCGACGACATTCTTGCCGTCACCGGCGTAGGCCCCGCTTCCCGGCTGCTCGAGATCGGATGCGGCTCCGGCCACGCCACGCTCGACTTCGCGCGCCACGGCCTTTGTATCGACTGCATCGAACTCGGCGCCAACCTCGCTGCCCTCACCCGGCAGAACCTCGCCGCCTTCAATCGCGTCACCGTAACCGTCGCCGACTTCGACCACTGGAACACCGCCGCGCGCTACAACCTCATCTACTCGGCCAGCGCCTACCACTGGCTCAATCCTGCCACCCGCATCCAGCGTATCGCGCACCTGCTCGCGCCTGCGGGATGGCTCGCCGTCTGGCGCAATCATCACGTCCGCGGCTCCCGCGCCAACGACGCTTTCTTCCGCGCAGCGCAAACCATCTACGCGCGCGAAGCCCCGGCGCTGGCCGCCCAATTCACCGGCCTGCCCGATCCCGAACAGATCGCTCCCACGGAAAAAGACGAATGGCTCGCCTCCGGCCTCTTTTGCGATGCGCTGACGCGCATCTACCGCTGGCGCAAGGAATATACAGCCAGTGAATATGTACGCATGCTCGATACGCACTCCGACCATCGCCTGCTGCCGCAGGAAAACCGCGAGCGCCTCTTCGCCGAGCTCGCGCAGCTTGCCCAAGATTTTGGCGGTACGGTTTTTCGCCAGCTCGCGACTGTTTTGCATGCCGCGAAAAAGAACGGCTGACCGCGTGCATCGACCGCCGCGCACAATTACAATTCATTGCTGATGAGTCCCAACGCCGGCACCTCCGCTCCCTCCGCCCGCGCCACGCCGGGCACTTCGCCGAACTCGCACACCCAGGGTCCGATCACACTCGCCATTGACATCGGTGGCTCCGGCCTGAAGGCCATGCTCCTTGACCCCGAAGGCAAGCCGGCCAGCGAGCGGCAGCGCATGGAAACGCCGGCCGTCCCCACGCCCAAAGCGGTGATCGCAGCCCTCGATGCGCTCATCAAGCCTTTGTCGGGTTTCGAGCGCATCTCGGTGGGCTTTCCCGGCGTCACCAAGAAAGGCATCACCTACACCGCCGTCAACCTGCATCCCGACTGGATGAACTTTCACTTCCAGGAAGAACTCGAAAAACGCTGGAAGAAACCGGTGCGCGTAGCAAACGATGCCTCCGTGCAAGGCTACGGCGCCGTCAAGGGCGAGGGTGTGGAGATGCTTCTCACCCTCGGCACCGGCATGGGCTCGGCCATCTTTACCGACGGCAAGCTCTGCCCCGGCCTCGAGCTCGGCCACCATCCCTGGAAGAAGAAAACCTACGAGGACTACCTGGGCCGCCGCGGCCTCGACAAGCACGGCAAAAAGCAGTGGAACGTGCATCTCCAGGAGGCTATCGAGCAAACCGCCAAGACCTTCAACTGGGACCACCTCTACCTCGGCGGCGGCAACACCAAAAAGATCGAATTCACCCCACCGAAAAACGTAACGATCGTGTCGAACGAAGCCGGTTTGCTGGGCGGCGTAGCTCTGTGGCGAGATAAATAGTGAAACAAGCCTATTGAATCTGAGCACGAAAATGGGTGCCCCAGGTTCGGCGCGTTCTTGTTTTTGCGCCTAACCTGGGAAAGCACTCACTCACTGAAGTACTGTCATGATCATCCCTTACCCGGCACCTTCAACCCCAGCTCCCGCATAGCAATCTGCAGGTCGGCCCACGCTTCCTTCTTCTGCCGCGGATCGCGCAGCAGAAACGCCGGGTGATACGTCACGATAAGCTGGCATCCGCGCACCGCGTGCACGCGCCCGCGCAGCCCCGCAAGCGGTTGCCGCTGGCCCAGCAGATACGTCGCCGCCGTAGCGCCCAGCGCCACGATCACCTGCGGCCGCACCACGTCAATCTGCCGGAAGAGAAACGGCGAGCAGGTATTCGCCTCTTCCGGCTCCGGAGTGCGGTTGCCCGGAGGCCGGCACTTCACCACATTGGCAATGTAGACCTCTTCGCGCTTCAATCCCATGGCCGCGATCATGTTGTTGAGCAGCTGCCCCGCGCGGCCAACAAACGGCAACCCCTGCGCGTCTTCATCGGCGCCCGGCCCTTCGCCGATAAACATTAGCCGCGCGTTGGCCGAGCCGTCGGCAAACACAATTCTGTTGCGGCCCTTGTGCAGCGCGCAGCGCGTGCACTCGCCAATGTCTTCGCGGAT
>JASHVE010000190.1 GCA_030039675.1 Acidobacteriaceae bacterium
GGAGATGGCTGGGAGTGGTTTGTGAGGCAGATCGAGAGCGTTCTTGAGCATGTCAATATCCCGCTCGCTCCCCAGGAGTATTTTGCGCCCAACTTTCTGCGCGATCCAGAACCACTGGCCGAAGTGTTGATGCCGGCGCAAGAATCGATTGAAGCAGCAGCGCTTCTCGGACAGCGCACGGCGGAACTGCACATTGCTCTTGGCTCACCGTCAGACAACATGGCATTCTCTTCCGAGCCGCAGACACCAGAAGATCTGGCGCGTGATGCTGGTCGCATTGAGGCTCAGCTGAAAGCGACTTTGGATGCGCTCAGACCGCAGCTCATGAGCCTCGATGAAGTGACTGCGGATGCTGCAGCTTTGCTGCTCTCTCGGAGGGTCGAGCTGATCGCACGGGCGCGTAAGGTGGCGGCGTTACCGTCTGGTGGCAGACGCATTCGCATTCATGGAGACCTCCATTTGGGTCAGACATTGCGCACTGATGGTGACTTCGTTTTTCTGGACTTCGAGGGTGAACCGGCTCGTTCCCTTGCGGAGCGGCGCCGTAAGCAATCGCCATTGAGAGATGTGGCCGGCATGATCCGTTCGTTTTCATATGTCGCCCATTTTGCGTTGAACCGTTTTCGCGCCGGAGAAGAGGAGAGCAGATCTGATACGTTGGGCTCATGGGCTCGCGCCTGGGAAAGCGCAGCGTCAACGCGATTTCTCCATGCGTATCGCGAGACAATCGCTGCCGAGCCGGCACTTCTGCCGCCAGCGCAACAAGTGCAGGCTCTACTCGATGCATATCTGCTTGAAAAAGCGCTTTATGAACTGCTGTACGAGCTCAACAATCGCCCAACATGGCTTCGCATTCCGGTTTCGGGCATCCTATCGCTGTAAGGAGTAACTCGCCTGGCAGACGCCGATGCGTCTTTATCCCAGAGCGAGCAGTTTTCGAGACGAATGGCAACTGCAGATCCGATTCCCGCTGTGAGCACTGCGTCCCCTCCACCCGCGGCCAGCCTGCTGGTGATGGTCGCGGCCATGCCTCAAGAGCAGCTTGATCGCTTACTCACAAATCTGACTGCAGCCTTTCCTGCCGACAACATGCTGGTCGCCACGCAGAATGAGTTCACGCCAAACGCCAATCCGGCTCTTCGTCTCATTCTTGCTCCATCGACCAATGCTGCGTGGGCTTCGACCGCGGCCGACTTTGTGAACGCCTTTCAGCTTGCGCAGGAGGAGCGCGTGCGCGCAGTTCTTATGCTGGGGCCAGGTTCAGGATCGCTGACGGCGCAGGCGTTGCACGACCTCGCCAACGCCGTATTGTCTTCCGGTGTCGATCTGGCTATGCCGCGGTACATGTTGCCGCCGAATGCCGGCTTGATCAATTCCGCCATCCTTTACCCGCTAACGCGCGCCTTGTTTGCGACGCGAACTCGTTTTCCCCAAGCGATCGACCTTGGGCTCTCACTAAGAATGTCGGAACGTCTTGCCGCCGCAGCCCAGCGTTTTACCTCCGCCAGTCAGGCGGATGCTCTGATCTGGCCGGTAAACGAAGCCGTTGTAGCCGGCTATGCGATGGACGAATACGATGTGGGCCCGCGCGCGTTGCCGCAGCCCGCAGACACGGACATAAACGCGATTTTGTCCCTTGTCACCGGGTCGCTCTTTGCCGATATCGAGGCCAAGGCCGCGGTCTGGCAGCGCCCACGGCGATTGCCCCCACCGCGGCGGCCCTCCCCAGAACTGGCACACGCTGACGGAACCGTAGAGGGTGCGCGCATGATTGAGTCTTTTCGTTTTGCGTACACCAACCTTCAGGAGATCTGGTCGCTCGTGCTGCCGCCTAACACTCTGCTTGGGCTCAAGCGTCTATCCGTTACCGATGCAGCCGAGTTTCGTATGCCGGAGACGCTGTGGGCGCGTATTGTTTACGATTTTCTGATTGCCTATCGGCTGCGCACGATTAACCGCGGACATCTGCTCGGCGCGCTGATTCCGCTTTATCTCGCCTGGGTGGCTGGACACATCAACACTACGGCCGCTGGAACAAGCTCGGAGCGACATATCGAAGCGCTCGCCGCTGCTTTTGAGGCCGACAAACCATACATGGTCTCGCGATGGCGCTGGCCGGATCGGTTTAACTCATGATTGTTGTCGACGTGATGAATGCAAGTAACGCTCGAGTGTCCCGGGAGAATCGGCTACGAAAGCTGTTGGCCGCGGAAACAGGCCGGGCTTAAGGAGTTGGTGCCATGCTTAATCTGCTTGCAATCTTCTTTCAGTCAGGTACAAACACGGCTTCGCAGACTACATATGCTGACAATGCCTCGATCTGGCGTCATATGTCCGAGGCACTCCATCAGTCGCTGTATCGCGTGCTCTCGTTGTTCATTGCTGTGTTGCCGGGAATTCTGGCCTTTTTCGTGGCGCTTGCAGTTTTCACCCTGATCGGAATGGCGATCTCCGCTTCGTTGCGGCGAGCGCTCACGCTCTTCAAATTCGACGATCGCATGGCCCGGACTCGCGGTAATGTGGAGTGGACGCCTGCAAGTTCTCCCACAGGGCTGGTCGCGCGTTTTTCTTTTTGGGCGTGCGTGCTGTTGGGACTGATCATCGGTGTCGCTGCATTCGACACCTCCTACGCTACGGGTACTCCGCTCCCGATCTCTCTGTTGCCTTACTTCACGCATGCGGTGGGCGCTATTCTGCTGCTCATCGCTGGCAATCTTATCGCCCGCTTTCTGTCGCGCTCCGTTCTCATTGGAGCAGTGAATGCGCAACTGCAGTATGCCCGTTTTCTTTCGCTCGGAATTAAATGGCTTGTATTGGTACTCACTGCGGCGATGGTGCTTGACCATCTGGAAGTTGGAGGCGACATCGTGGAGCTGGCCTTCGGCATCCTCTTCGGCGGCATTGTGCTCACACTGGCCCTGGCGGTGGGACTGGGCTCACGCGACCTGGTGAGCCGCTCGCTTGAGAGTCATGTGGAGCGAACGGGCGACCGCAATCCGTCTGCGCGCGACGGATCTGGCTCGAACCCGGCCGAGACAATCCGCCACTTTTAGCATTCTGAATGGCAAATC
This sequence comes from Acidobacteriaceae bacterium, assembly GCA_030039675.1. Taxonomy (GTDB): domain Bacteria; phylum Acidobacteriota; class Terriglobia; order Terriglobales; family Acidobacteriaceae; genus Telmatobacter. The sequence continues at coordinate 3,072 of JASHVE010000190.1, forward strand.
ACAGCGATCGTGTCTGGTGGAAGTTGGAGCACGCTGTCATCGAATCGCAATCCATTGTGCGAAGCAAGCGCAAGCTCCCTACCAGGAGCGATAGCAAAGTTGTGGCCGGACGTTCCCAAATTGCAGCAGACTTGAATTGAGCCGCGCTCCATGATGAGCCATTTGTCCATCTCATCATATGCTACGTGCGTATGTCCCGGTTCACCATCGTTTAGGCTCGGAGTGGAGCGGCGAAGACGAATGAGACTGCGATACCACGCCAGCATCTCAGCGTGTTCGTTCCCATTGACCTCTGCCCATTGCAATGTGGAGCGTTCGAAGGTTTCGCGCTTCTCCGGGTCTGGGATCGAGTCCGGATTCCACCCAAACGCAGAAAACTCCTTCTTCCGCCCCTCTGAAACCAGACGCGCCATCTCCGGATCATCGTGGTCCGCGAAATACTGGAAAGGCGAAGAAGCCGCCCACTCCTCGCCCTGAAAGATCATGGGAACGAATGGGCTCATCAAGACGAACGCCGCGGCGATCTTCGCGCGTTCCAATCCGGCAATCTGGCGGATGCGGTCGCCAATGGCGCGATTCCCCACCTGGTCATGATTCTGGATGTAACCGAGGAACCGGTGCCGGGAAAGATGGGCCGCAGGCCGGCCGTGCACGCGATTCCGGTATCGCGAATAGACTCCTGCATAAAGGAAAGCCTGCTCGATGGCTTTGGCCAACTGTCCAATCGAACCAAAGTCAGCATAATATCCCTGCTTTTCGCCTGTGAGAGCGGCAAACAGAGCGTGGTGAAAGTCATCGCTCCATTGCGCATCGAGCCCCAAACCACCAGCCTCGCGCGGCATCACAATGCGTGGATCGTTGAGGTCGCTCTCTGCGACCAACACCAGCCGACGCGCAAGAGACGCGGCTAATGTCTCGGTTTCAATAGCGAGTTGCTCAAGAAAGTGAATTGCCGAACGGTCGACGAAGGCATGTATGGCATCGATGCGCAACCCATCGATGTGAAAGTCTCGCATCCACATTAGCGCGTTATCGCAGAAGAAACGCCTCACCTGATGCGCGCCTGGGCTTTCAAGGTTTACCGCACCGCCCCACGGAGTGTGGTGAGAGTCGGTCACATAAGGTCCGAACTTGCCAGTGTAATTGCCGACGGGACCAAAGTGATTGTAAACAACATCCAGCAGAACGGCGAGCCCCTTTCCGTGCGCTGCGTCGACAAACCGCTTCAGAGCCTCAGGGCCGCCATAGGGTTCGTGCACTGCATAGAGCGCAACACCGTCGTAGCCCCAGCCGTGCGCGCCGGAAAATGATGCGACCGGCATGAGCTCTACATGGGTGATGCCGAGGTCTGCAAGGTAATCGAGTCGTTCGATCGCCGCGTCTAGCGTGCCCTGACTGGTGAATGTTCCTATGTGCAGCTCATAGACGACAGCGCTTGCCAGTGTCGGCGCCTGAAATTGCATGTCCGTCCACGAAAACGCGCGCTGGTCATAGATGCGTGACATACCGTGAACTCCATTTGGCTGCCACTGCGAACGGGGATCGGGATAGGGCGTACGGTCCGAATCCACTAGATAACCGTAATCTGTCCCTGAGCCGGCCTCGGTCACTTCGAGCCGCCAGTGCCCTTGGTCGTCGGGACCGTGCATAGGGAGAATTGCGTTGCTCACGCGGAGAGACATCCTCTTTGCGAAAGGCGCCCAGACTTCGAATTGGTGCATCGTTTACTCTGTCTCCCTCGTGAGCAGTGCAACAGGAAAGCGCTGCAGAATCGACCGCACGCGCAATCGCCCACCTTGAACCATATCGCCTGTGAGAATATTCTTCCAGCGGCCCTCGGGCAACTCGATGCTTGTAGAGGACCAATTTCCACCCAGCTTCAGGTTCCACCGTGAAACCAAAGTTGCAACGCTGCCGGCGCGCAGATAACCTATCAGATGGTCTTTTTTCGGTCCCTCAGCAAGTAGCGGAGTATAAATAGCGCCCGGGCCAAACCACTCCAGCTTGTCGTTGCGCAGGTGCAGCGCCTTGTAAATGACCCAGAGTTTCGGCAATCCGCTGTCGGCCTGGCGCAGGATCTCTTCAACGGCGAGACCTCTTTCCAGTTCGGCGAGCAATGATTTGCGGAGCGCATAGTCCACCGGAGCTCGATTGTCGGGATCGACTAGGTGCAGGTCCCACAGTTCGCTGCCCTGATATGTATCTGGTACGCCTGGTGCAGTGTATTTGATGAGAGTTTGCGCAAGGCTGTTGATGCGTCCAGCGGGCATAATCTGGTCGACAAAGCTTTGGAGTTCGCTGGTGAACTCCTCTGAAGTCATCAACCGCTCGATGAACTGCTTCAACGCATCTTCGAATTCCTGGTTGGGCGCTGTCCAACTGGTTTGCTGTTTCGCTTCGCGCATCGCTTTTTCCATGTAAGCGACCGACCGCTCTGCGTTGATCGGCCACGTCCCAATCAGTGTCTGGTAAACAAAATACTCCGTATTAGGATCAGGGTATTTGCCCGTCTTGAACTGCGCGTTTTTGCGCGACCAACGAAGGAGCATTGTCTTCCATCGTCCGGGGATCTCAGTAAGAACGGCAAGCCGTGCGCGCACATCATCAGAGCGTTTGGTGTCATG
>JASHVE010000191.1 GCA_030039675.1 Acidobacteriaceae bacterium
CCATAGGTGCAGATGCCGTTATACGAGATCACTTTGGCGGTTGCCTCCGGCCCGGCGCTGGTGATGCCCCACAGCGTCGCTCCTGTTGAGCCGAGGCTTTCGCCAATGCCTAAGACCAGGCGGCTCAGGATCAGGCTCCAGAAACTGAGCGAGTGGGCGTGCATGGAGTAAAAGGCGGCCGCAGCTACGAGAAATGCCCCGCTAATGGTGCAGGCCATCATTCCCCAGATTACGGAAAGTTTTGCGCCCTGTCGGTCAGAGATGCGCCCGGCCCACGGACGGCTGCCCAGCGTCGCGATGTACTGGATACTGATCACCAGCCCGGCCAGCACTGCGCTGTACCCCATGCGCAGGTTCACATACGGCGGCAATACGGCCAGTGGCAGTCCGATGGAGAGATAGCAGATAAAAGTGAAGTAGACGAAGCCCAGAATGTGCCATGTCTCACTTCTCGACGCGGCGCGGGTTCTTGCAGAGATACGGGCAGCGGAAGAAGATGGCATGTGCTGGGAAAGGGCCCGCTGTATGGGTCTGGCCCCTCTCTCAAGTATATCGGATGCCTGATTTTTGTTCTTGATGCGCGTGTCCCGCTGCAAGGCTCTATTCCATGATCGTGCCCTGGTGGTAGACAATCTTCCAGCCTTCGTCGGTGCGCCGCCAGATGGTTGCACGGCGCGTCTCGCGCGTGTGATTCTGCACGAGTGTGTAGGTCAACAGATAGAGCGAAGGCGCAAGCTCGCGGCAGCAGAAGTCGCTCGTCTCCCAGACGTCGGTATGGGGAAGGGAAAGCCGCTTCTCCAGCTCGTCCAGCACGAAGGCGCGGCTGTAGCGCCGACCGGATGCGCCCGTCTCCCAGAAATCTTCGCGGGTCATGCGTTCGAAGTCGGCCCGCGTGGTGCCAAGCTCCGGCCGGTGGAAGATTGGCTCGCGGTCCATCAGCTCGCGCAGCACGGAGGCAAGCTCCGGAGGCGTCGTGAGGTCCGGTTCCTGGCTGGATTGCATGGCGTGATGATACACGCCCGCGTCTCTTTCGTCGCATGCGAGCGCGCCGTAAACTAGAAGAGATGGCCAGATTTCACATCGAGCACTTTGGCTGCAGGGCAGCGCGCGCGGACGGCGAGGCAATCGGCGCACGTCTGCGCGTAGCGGGGCAGCAAGGCGCAGAGCGGCTTTCCCAAGCGGATGTGGTGGTGGTGAATAGCTGCAGTGTGACGGCAGAGGCTGACCGCCAAGCGCGGGCGTTCATCCGCCGCGCACACCGCGCCAATCCTCATGCGAAGATTGTGGTCACCGGCTGCTATGCGCAGCGCGCGCCGCAGGAGCTGGCCGGCCTGGCCGGCGTGGCTGCGGTCATCGGCAACAGCCACAAGGCGCTTGCGCCGCAGATCATCCTGAATCTCACGGGAGGAGCTGTCGCGCAACCGCAGCCTATGTCCGATCGTTTGATTCGTGTGGAATCGCTGCTTGCCGGCACCGTGGCTGTATGGGCCGACGATCGCTTTGCGCATTCGTTTCTCGAAGAGGTGCAGATTACACCTTCAGCGCAGACGCGGCCGAACCTGAAAATCCAGGAGGGTTGCGGCAATCGTTGTACGTTCTGTGTGATCCCGCTTACGCGCGGGCCATCGAAGAGCTTGCCCGCCGCGGAGGTTCTGAGGCAGGTGGAGGGCTTTGTTGCCGCGGGTGGCAACGAGCTGGTGCTTTCGGGCATCAATCTCGGCCGCTGGGGACGAGACCTGACGCCGCGCGAGACCTTTGCAGGATTGGTCCGGCAGATTCTGGAGCAGACTGCGCTGCCGCGGCTGCGCCTCAGCTCGATCGAGCCAATGGACTGGGATGAAGAGCTGATCGGCCTGATGGCAGAGTTTGGCGGGAGCCAGCAGGGGTCCCCACGGACAGGTATTGGTCCGTGGGGTGGCAGGCTGGCGCGTCATGCACATCTGCCGCTGCAGTCCGGCTCCGATGCCGTACTGCGCCGCATGCACCGCCGCTACCGGCCCTGGCACTATGCGGAAAAAATCGATTCGCTCGTGCGCGCGATCGGGCCGGAGCTGACTATCGGCGCCGATGTGATGGTGGGCTTTCCCGGTGAAACCGACGCGGAGTTCGAGGAGACGCTGGCCTTTGTGCGCGCGCTGCCCTTTGGCTATCTGCATCTGTTTCCGTTTTCGCCTCGGCCGGGAACCCGGGGATGGGCCCTGCACGCCCAATCGCCGATTGCATCGGACGCGGTGGACGAGCGCATGGCTGCACTGCGCGCACTAACCGCCGAAAAAGCAGAGATGCACAGGCGCCGTTTCGTTGGCCGCGAAGTGGATGCGATCACGCTCCACACTCCCGCAGCACTCGCGGCGCGCGGCCGCACTGCAGCGCTGACGGAGAACTTTCTTCCCGCCGAGATAGACGGGAGCATGCCCGCGAATCGACTGGTGCGGCTCCGCGTCATGCAGCTGAATACTGCAATGACATTGGAAGCGGCCCTGTTCCTTGCTCAGGCTGCGGGCGCGTAAATGGCCCAATCCGGAGGACTAAGACCCTTGTCACAGGCACCACCCACCCAGGCCAATGCTATACTCAGTGTGCGTTCGTGGGCTCGACTGGTTCCTGGGAGCTTCCATGGGTACTTGAAGCGAGCACAGCGCCTGGAGGAGCACCATCGCACTCGACAAACGTTCGGCCAAGTCCTTTATCCGCATCAACGATCGAATTCGCGCGCGCGAGGTCCGCGTAATTGACGAAAACGGCGAGCAGCTCGGCATTCTGCCGCCATATGAGGCTCTCAAGATTGCCCGGGAGCGGGGCTTGGATTTGGTTGAGGTTTCGCCTAACGCCGTTCCACCGGTCTGCCGCATCCAGGATTACGGCCGTTATCTTTACGAGAAGGAAAAGAGCGAACGCGCCGCCCGCAAGCGGCAAAAGGTGATCGTCGTCAAGGAGGTCAAATTCTCCGTAACCGTAGACGAGCACGATTACCAGACCAAGAAGAACCAGGCGGTCCGCTTCCTGAACGAGGGCGACAAGGTGAAAGCCAGCCTGCGTTTCCGCGGCCGCCAGATGGCCCACCGCGAACTGGGTTACAACATCATCAACAGGCTCATTCAGGATGTGGGCGACGCCGGGGTCGTGGAGTTCATGCCGCGCATGGAAGGCACCATCCTGCACGCGATTCTTGCGCCGGCCAAGAAGGATGCAGCCAAGCCCAAACCGCAGGCGCCCCCCGCCGCGGCACGGCCGCAGCGGGCGCAGGCGTAGCGCGCTTGAGCGAACATTGATCTTGACGCGGATTGCAGGTACGTCGATCATTGTCTTAAGGGGATCTCAATGAATACCGGAGAGATAGCGACGGGGAGAACTAAGACATTCGATGCGAAGGTTGAGAGGGGACTCGCCGGTAAGCAGGGATCCTTCAAGCCCTCCGCTCCCGTTAATCTAGTGCGACCGAAACCGGTTGCCGTCCCGCCAAAGAACGGTAAGTAAAGCAGGGTAAGCTTTCCATGCCCGATAAGGTAGAGGCGTTAGGCGTCCTCCTCGTGCTGCTTCCGGGATTCGCTTGCGCTTATATTGTTCAATTCCTCGCTGTTCGGCGGAAGCAATCGGAACTGGACAAGATCATCGAGGCGCTTCTGTTTAGCCTCGTACTCTATCTCATTACACTGCCATTCTTCGGGTACACGCTTCCACTGGCCTGGAGGCCGATCGATCCGCAGCACTCCGCCGAATATCAAATCATCGTCAAGTGGAATCACCTCGCGTGTCTGGCTGGTGCTGCGATCGTGTTCGCCGTGCTTTACTCCGCAAACATCAATCGCGATTGGATCTTATGGTTGTTGCGCCTGATGAAGGTGACCGAACGCACCGCTCGGAAAACGATCTGGAATGACACATTCCAAGAAATAGGCGGTATGGTCCAGGTTGGAATCTCTGGCGACAGGAAGATCCTGGGATGGCTACGGTACTACTCCGACGAAGATGAGGAATCTTCTTTGTTTTTGGAAACGGCGTCATGGGTAGGAACAGGAGACGACGGGGAAGAAATCGAGCAACCGATTGATGGGCCTGGCATTCTGCTGACAAAGAACTCGAAAATCGAATATGTGATGTTTCTGAATTGGGCGAAGGAAGAGTCAGATGAGGCCGGAGCTTAGACTACTAAAATCAAGTTATGGCAACCGCCGCAATCTCTCCTGACGTTCTGGCTAAATACGAGCCGGTGATCGGCCTTGAAGTACACGTGCAGCTGCTCACCGCGTCCAAAATCTTTTGCGGCTGCGCCAACAAATTCGGTTCCGCGCCGAATACGAATGTCTGCCCAGTGTGCCTCGGTCTGCCCGGTGCGCTGCCGGTGCTCAACGCCAAGGCGGTTGAATTCGCAACGCTGGCGGCGCTGGCGCTGCACTGCACGGTGAATGAACGCTCGATCTTCGCGCGCAAAAATTACTTTTATCCCGATCTGCCCAAGGGCTACCAGATTTCGCAGTACGACAAGCCTCTTGCTGAGCACGGCTGGATCGCAGTGCCGACCGCCGATGGGGCGACGAAGCGCATCGGCATCACGCGCCTGCACATGGAAGAGGACGCAGGAAAGAGCTTGCACGAAGGGTTTGCCGACTCTGCAACGCGTACTTATCTCGACCTGAACCGCTGTGGAACGCCGCTCGTTGAGATCGTGAGTGAACCGGACATCCGCACTCCCGATGAAGCCTTCGAGTATCTCACGCGGCTCAAGGAGATCCTGCTCTACACCGGCGTCTCCGACTGCAATATGGAAGAAGGTTCACTCCGTTGCGACGCCAATGTAAGCGTCAGGTTAAGAGGCGCGGAACGCTTCGGCACCAAGGCTGAAGTGAAAAACGTCAACAGCTTTCGCTTCATCCGCGCAGCGCTCGAGTACGAAATCGAGCGGCAGGTAGAGATCCTTGAATCCGGCGGGCGCGTGGCGCAGGAGACGCGGCTGTGGAATGCGAATGAAGGTCGGACCTACTCCATGCGCTCCAAGGAGCAGGCACACGATTATCGTTATTTTCCCGAGCCGGATCTGCCGCCGCTGATTGTCTCGGAGGAGTTCCTTAAACGCAAAAGAACGGAGCTCCCGGAACTGCCGGAGGCACGCCGTGCCCGGATGATCGCCGAGTACGATCTAACCGCGAAGGATGCGCAGACGCTCACGGCCTCGCGCGAATTTGCCGACCGCTTCGAGGAGGCCGCAAAAACAGCGAAGAATCCCCGCCGCGTGGCCAACGTGCTGTTGAGCGAAGTAGGCGGAAGGTTGAATGCGCTGGGCCTCGATCACGACCGGTCGCCGGTATCAATGACTGGCATCGTGCTCGCTGCCGACCTGCTCGACGAAGACAAGATCAGTTCCAGGCAGATGAAGCAGCTCTTCGATATTGCTTTTGAAAAGGGCGAAGACTTCGGCGTGGTATACGAGCGCGAAAAGCCGCAGCAGATCACCGACGCATCAGCGCTGGAAAAGCTGATCGACGAGGTGATCGCCGCGAACCCCAAGCAGGTGGAGCAGTACCGCGCCGGTAAAAAGACAATGGCAGGATTCTTTGTGGGGCAGGTAATGCGCGCTTCCAAAGGGCAGGCAAATCCCGCGCTGCTGAATGAACTGGTGACGAAGAAGCTCGAGGGATAAGGCGCTTTATTTCAGCTTCAGGTCGGAGATAAACTCCTTCCGCGCGTCCCACGAGCTCACGGTCTTCACTGTGCTTTTCTTGCTGCCTTTCTCTGCCCACAGGTCAAAGTCCTCGGCCATGTTCACCTGGGCAAAGTGGAAGTGGCCGTCTGCAGTAGATGTATAACTGCGGATGGATTTGGTCTTTTCGTTTCGCAGAAAGACCGTGGCTCCCAACACGGGAGCGGAGTCCGCATTCAGCACCGTGCCGGAGACGGTGCGCTCGCCGATATTCTGGGCCTGAGCCGCGGGCGCAATCAGCGTATCCTTCCCGCTGAAGGAAACGATTCCTGCCGACAAAATTACGAACGTTGCCAGCAGGCTTGCCCTGCCGTGTCTCACTCTTCCTCCTCGTCTTCTTCGTACAGATCGTCGTCTTCTTCGAGTTCTTCTTCCAGACGCGCCAGTTCAAGGGGCTCGACGCCGACCACTTCGAATTCGGTTCCGCACTCTTCGCAGGCAACCACGTCGCCTTCCTCTACTTCGTCCACTTCAATATCCAATTCATTCTCGCATTCAGGGCAGCTGGGCATGGCAGCCTCCTCTCTCCATGTGCAATCGAGTTCCAGGGTTGCGGTACCGGGCGCTTCGGAACCTGATAAGAATCGGCGCCTTCTTGCAGATTTCCTTCATGCAGCTTTTGCTAACCCCGGTGAAGAAGACGGCTCCAGGGAACTCCAGTGAAAAGGAAAAAAGCAATAGAAACGAGTTTGCCTCCAGGGTTCATAGACTCTGGTTCCGCTATAGTTTTAGGGACAACCCGGCCTCAGGTCAAGGGCCGGCAATCGCCAGTGTAATTCCAAAGATTGGGAGACTCAGCATGAATCTTGTTCCTGGCCTGCTGCTTTGCGGCTTGGCTCTGGCCGCGCCGGTTTTTGCGGTGCAGCAGCCCGATTTCTCGCTCGGCGGCGGGCCCGCCGTTCCGGCTGCGCCGGACCCGGCGATTGCGCGCGCTCTTACCACCATTCAAGCCGCGCGTATACAACAGACGATTGACACCCTGGTGAGGTTTGGTACTCGCAACACGCTTTCGAGCATGGAGACCGATCTGCCGCCGGGTCAGGGAATCAACGCGGCCGCAGACTGGATCGCCGGCCAGTTCGAAGCCATCTCTAAGGACTGCGGCGGCTGCCTGGAAGTGCACCGGGATGTGTTCACAGCCGATCCGGCGGCGGGCGGCCCATGGACGAGGCGCATTCCGCGGCCTACACAGCTGACGAACATCTACGCGATTCTGCGTGGAACCGATCCGGTGCAATCGAAACGCATGTACCTCGTCACCGGGCACTACGATTCGCGCAACACGGATGTATTGGACGATCACGGCGCGGCGCCCGGCGCCAATGATGATGCCTCCGGCGTAGCCGTTTCGCTCGAGTGCGCACGGGCCCTGAGCAAGCTGCATTTTCCAGCGACACTGGTCTTCGTGGCTGTCGCCGGTGAAGAGCAGGGGCTGGTGGGCTCTGCGCATTTGGCGCATCTGGCGCGGGAACAAAACTGGCAGCTTGAAGCCGTGCTCAACAACGACATCGTGGGTGGAAATACCACCCCCGGCGACACGCTCCAGTTGAAGGATCGCGTGCGAGTGTTTTCCGAAGGAGTTCCCTCCGCGGCGACTCCCGCGCAGCTCAAGCGTATTTTCGCGCTCGGCGAGGAGAACGATTCGCCCAGCCGCGAACTGGCGCGGACCGTTGCCGATGTGGCACGCGGCTACTTCCCGGCAACGGGCCGCAAAGGAAGCGAACCGGCGTTCTCGGCGTTTCTGGTCTTCCGGCCGGACCGCTATCTTCGCGGCGGCGATCACAGCTCCTTCAACCACGAGGGCTTTGCCGCCGTGCGATTCACGGAATGGCGCGAGGATTTTAACCACCAGCATCAGAATGTGGTTTTGCCGCCACCCGGCTCCGATGCTCCGATCAAGGGCGATTTGATTCAGTTTGTGGACTTTGACTACGTGGCGCGCGTGGCGCGGCTGAACGCGGCTGCGCTGGCTACGCTCGCCGGCTCTCCCGGAGAGCCCCAGAATGTGGCGATCGATGCGCACAAACTCGAAAATGGCACTACGCTGCACTGGGATGCTCCTGAGGGAGGCGATGCCGATGTGCGTTACGAAGTGCTATGGCGGCAGACCACCGCACCCGACTGGCAGTATGAGCTCACCTCAAGGCCCGGCGTGGCGGGCGCCCACGTGGAACTCACGGTTCCGGTATCCAAGGACAATGTGGTCTTCGGCGTGCGCGCGGTCGATGTCGCCGGCCATCGCAGCCTCGTTGTCGTGCCCTGACCGGCTGCGGCGGTTCCAGAGTTGCCGTACACCGGAGCCACAGAGGCTGGGTGGCTTTTACCTTAAGGAAGAGCCGCCTCGTATTGCACCGAACAGGGCACAGTTACTCTGGAACCGCTCTAGCCATGACACCCGGCACGTTTTCCGTTTAACCTGTTGGTTACGATGCCCAGGATTGGCTCCAGCCCGTTCGCCTTCCCCGACTTCAGAGGCGCCACGCGCCGCCTGATTCTCGTCAACCTCGCCACGTACTTTGCTCTGCTGCTCGCAGGGTTTGCGCTGCGGGAGCGGGCTGGCGAGTTGATCCTGGAATTGGGCCTGGTGCCCAGCCTTTTCGTTCATGGCGGCATCTGGCAGCCATTCACCTACAGCCTGATTCATCCCGGCCTGCTGGGCACGCTCATTGAGCTGCTTTCGCTCTGGTTCCTCGCCGGTTTTTTCGAGATGCAGGGGCACAGCGCAAGCTGGGTCACCGGCCTTTACGCCGTCGCCGTGCTGGGGACGGCGGCAGCGGCGCTGGCCATTTACGGCGTCAGCGCTACGCTGCGCCTTGAGCTGCAGACCATTCCGCTTTACGGCTGCTTTGGCGGCATCTTCGGCCTGCTGGCGGCCATCGGTCTTCTCTACGGTGATGTGCAGTTCATGCTGTTCCCCTTGCCCATCGGCATCAAGGCGCGCCATCTCGCGATCATCTATGCGCTGATCTCGATCGCCATGCTCTTCGGCGAGCAGCGTATGTACGCCTTTGCCGAGCTGGGTGGCGCGCTGGCTGGTCTTCTCTGGGTGCGAATGGCGCCCCGCCGTGGGGTTTCCTTCATGCTCAGCGAAAGCTGGTACGGCATGCGCAACCGGTACTACCGCTGGAAGCGCCGCCGCGCCGCGCGCAAGTTCGAGGTCTACATGCGCTCCCAGGGCCGCACGGTCCGCTTCGATGGTCAGGGCCGGCTGATCGACGAAGACTCCGACGACAAAAAGCGCTGGAACTGAAGCGCCGTCGCGCCGATATAGAGGGCGCGGTCGCTCGCGCTCCGGACGTACCTGCCGGCGATAACCTGCGCTCTTTTGCGGCGAGTCTATGCAAGCGGCGCAAACTCCGCACCATCACTCAAAAGCAGTATTGAGACGGGCCGTAAATCCGGCCAAACTGTGACACAAGCGCCTCCGTCCCCCTTTGAAGCAAACTGTTGTTCTGTAACAGCGTATTCACAATCGGAGCCAATATACAGAATTCCGGACGGACTCCTTATCGCTGATGATGCTGAGGTTCGGTTGTGAAGGTTAAACCGCTATTTTGGGCACTACTTTTTTGTGCGCTCTCCACGCTCCCGGGGCACGGCCTGGGCGACAGCTCGAACGTGCGGCAGGTGCTTCACTCCAAGACTGTACACGCATCCCGCTGGCATGCAGCAGACCTGAGCGCGACCGACCTCGGCGTGTGGCGGGAGGAACTCGACGACGCCGGAAGGGTTCACAGTTGGACGATAGCCGGACAAATATTCGCGCTGCTGTTATGCGCTGTTTTCGGGCTTCTGGTGCTGAAGTTTTACTATCGTGCCCGCCGTGAAGCGCGGCGGCGGGAACAGGCTGAGAGCGAGCTCAATCAGGCCCGGCATGCGCTGGAACTGCGCGTGCAGGAACGAACCCGGGAGCTGAGCCTCGAGGTGGAAGAACGGCGCAGAGCCGAGGAACTGAACCGCGGTCAAAAGCAGGTTCTGGAGATGCTGGCAACACACCGCGAGCAAAAGATCGAGGACATTTTGCGGATTCTTGCCGATACTGTGGCCTCGCAGCGCCGCAGTTGGGAGTGCTCGCTGCACCTGGTTGATCGCACGCGCAAGACACTGCAACTGGCGGCCACTTCCGAAGGCAACCAGAAACTCAGGCGATATCTGGTGAGCATCAGCGCCGATTTTCCTGACGCTCCCGAGAGCCAGGCCTGCGCAACGGGTAAGCCCTGCGTCGTAGAAAAGATGACCGAGGTGCGGCGCCCATGGAGCGAACTGCTGGTAGCCAACGGCATTCACTCTGCATTTTCCATTCCTTTTCGGGTCGCGGGTTCGGGAGACACCGCCGGAACGCTGACTGTTTACTCCAGGCTGCAAAACGGCCCCAGCTCTCGCGATCTGGAGATGCTGGAGTCCGCGGCTGGACTGGGAGCGCTGGTCATCGAGCATCGGCGCATTCACGCAGAGCTTCTTCACAATGCGTACCAGGACCCGCTTACCGGGCTTCCCAATCGCCGCGCCGGGGAGCAGGCTCTCGAACTGGCCATCGATACAGCAGGGCGCCGCTGCGAACCGCTTGCCGTGCTGTGGATCGATCTCGACCGCTTCAAACGCATCAACGATCAGTTCGGTCACGGGGCAGGCGATCGCGTTTTGCACACAGTTGCCGACCGTTTGCGCGCCAATCCCTTGCTCACAGGCCGCGTGATGCGGATGGGCGGTGATGAATTCCTGGCATTGATACCGGGCAAGACTGCGGGCACGGATGCCGGCTTGATCGCGGGCCAGCTGGGCAAGGCAATCGCCGAGCCCATCTCAGTAGGTTCCGCCATGGTGACAATTTCCGCCAGCATCGGCGTCTCGCTCTATCCACGGGATGGCGCCTCGCTCGATATGCTGCAGCGCAACGCGGACTTCGCCATGTACCGCGCCAAGACGGCCGGCGCCGGAATGTGTGTTTACTCACCGGCCATGAGCGCAGAGACGGGTGCTGCGCTTGAACTGGAGCAGGCGCTCAGCGTGGCTCTCGAAAACAACTACCTGCGCGTGGTGTATCAGCCGATCTATGCGCAGGATGAGCATTTGACCGGCTTCGAGGCGCTGCTCCGCTTCCACCATCCCCGCCTCGGCGAAATTCCTCCATCGCGCTTCATCCCCATCGCCGAAGAGATGCGGCTGATCGTTCCCATCGGCAATTGGGTGCTGCGCCAGGCCTGCCGTCAGCTTCAATCCTGGATGGAGGCTGGGTTGCCGTGCACACGGATGGGGGTAAACATCTCCGCACTTCAGTTTGCGCACGAGGGTTTTGCAGGGATGGTTTCGGATATCCTGTGCGAATGCGCCGTGCCGCCCGAGAACCTGTTGCTGGAGCTCACCGAGACCGTCGTTATGGGCGACTATGGAGCCGTGGTGCGGCAGATGAACCTGCTTAAAGACTGCGGCGTTCGCATCGCCATGGACGACTTCGGTACCGGCTACTCCTCGCTGAGCTACATCCACAGGCTGCCCATCGACGTGCTCAAAATCGATCGTTCCTTCATTGAGCGGCTCGATGAAATCGAAAGCACGCGGCCCATTGTAGAGGCCGTGATTTCGATGGCTACACGCCTTGGCCTCATGGTAATCGCTGAAGGCGTGGAGACGGAGCGGCAGCGGCGTATGCTGCAGGAGGCTGGCTGCCACGGGTTCCAGGGCTATTTCTTCGCGCGTCCGCTGCCGGCGGAACAGGCAGGCCACTGCCTTGCCGCGAGCGCGACAAAGCGTGCCGCCAACCCGCAACGCGCTGCCGCTTGCGCGGTCACGGTTCCGTAAGCCGCACCTAAATCACATCTGGGCAAGCACGATAAAATTGCCTTGCATGTCGATCCAGATTGCTTTCCTCTTTCCCGGCCAGGGTTCGCAAGCCGTGGGCATGGGCCGCGACCTTGCCGAGCATTTTCCCGTTGCAGCGGAAACCTTTGCGCAGGCTGATGAGGCTCTCGGCTTCCCGCTTTCACGCCTCTGTTTTGAAGGTCCCGAAGAAGAGCTGCGGCTCACCGAAAACACGCAGCCTGCAATTCTCACGGCGAGCGTAGCCGCGGCGCGCGTGCTTGCGGAGCGCGGCATTCAGCCGTCGCTTGCTGCAGGACACTCGCTCGGCGAGTGGTCTGCACACGTGATTGCCGGAACGCTCAGCTTTGCCGATGCGGCGCGCGCAGTGAAGGCGCGCGGCCGCGCCATGCAGCAGGCCGTCCCGCCGGGCGAGGGCGCGATGGCCGCGGTGCTTGCGCTCGACGCGGTGCAGGTGGCCGAAGCGTGCGCTCAGGCCGCACAGGAGACGGGCCTGGTGGTGCAGGCGGCGAATCTCAACTCGCCTTCGCAGACGGTGATCTCCGGCGCGCTCGCCGCTGTCGAAAAAGCAGTGGCGCTCTGCAAGGAAAGAGGCGTGCGCCGGGCGGTAATGCTTCCCGTGAGCGCACCTTTCCACTGCGCTCTGATGCAACCCGCGCAGGAGGAGGTGGCGCGCGTACTGGCCGGGCTCGCCATCAATGATCCCCGCATTTCCGTCGCCGTCAACGTTACTGGTGGCCTGGTGACTACAGCGAATGCGGCGCGCGATGCGCTGGTGCGGCAGGTTACAGGCGCCGTGCGCTGGGTGGATTGCATGCAGGCCCTCAAGGCAGCGGGCGCCGGGACATTCCTCGAAGTGGGCCCGGGCAAGGTATTGTGCGGCTTGCTGAAGCAGATCGATCCGGCGCTGAAGTCGCTGAATGTGGAAGACTCGCCGAGCCTGGAGAAGATGCTGGCCGAGCTGGGAGCTTCTGCGCAGCCGGCGTAGCGCTGCATCAGGGGTTACACGACTCCCAGCTCCCGCAGCACAAACGCGTAGTCCAGTGCAATTTCTTTCAGGTAATCGTACCGTCCGCTCGCTCCGCCGTGCCCGGCCTGCATATTGGTCACCAGCAGCAGAGGATTAGTATCCGTTTTCAACGTGCGCAGCTTGGCGACGTACTTCGCCGGCTCCCAGTACATGACCTGGCTGTCGTGCAGCGAGGTCTTCACCAGCATGGGCGGATAATGCGTTGCCTGCAGGTTGTCATAAGGCGAATAGCTCAGCATGTAGCGAAAATACTCTTCCTCGTTGGGATCGCCCCATTCCTCATACTCCGGCACGGTGAGTGGCAGCGAAGCGTCGAGCATCGTATTCATCACGTCGACGAACGGCACATGCGACACGACGGCGCGGAACAGCTCGGGCCGCATGTTGCTGACGGCGCCCATCAATAGCCCGCCCGCAGAGCCACCCTCGATGGCGACACGTTTCTGATCGCCGTACCCGTTCGCAGTTAGGCACTCCACGGCCGCGATGAAATCCGTAAAGGTATTTCGCTTCACCAGCATCTTGCCGGCATCGTGCCAGGGCTTGCCGAGGTCGCCGCCGCCGCGGATGTGCGCATAAGCCATCACCACGCCGCGATCGAGCAGGCTGAGCCGGTAGGAGTTGAACCCCAGCGGCAGCGAATAGCCATACGATCCGTAGCCATAAACGTAGAGCGGATTCCTGCCTGGTTCGCGCTTGTCTTTGCGATACACAATCGAGATGGGGACTTCCACGCCGTCCGGTGCCTTTGCGTGCACACGCTCGCTCGCATAAAGGGTGCGGTCGAATCCGCCGGGAATCTCCAGCTGCTTGAGCAATGTGGAAGCGCCTGCCGCCAGGTCGTACTCATAGACTGAGCTCGGCGTCACCAAAGATTGATAAGCGTAGCGGAAGGTCTTCGTCTCAAAGATTCGATTGATGTGCGGATGAGCGCTGTAAGCCGGCTCGGGAAACGCGATCTCGTCGGCGGGGGCAGCCTCCGAACCGTCGCCTGAGAAACTCCACAACCGGAAGCGCGGCAATCCGTCCTCGCGTTCGCAGGCCACGAAAAAGTCTGCAAACAGATCGACGTCTTCAAGCATGATGTCGTCCCGGTGGTGGATCAGATCGGTCCAATGCTCACGGCCCGGCGTAGCCTCTGGTGCGCTAACCAGCCGGAAGTTGCGCCCGCGATCGTTGGTGCGAATAAACCAGTGACCCTTGCGGTGATCGATCGAATACTCGTGCTCGTCCTCGCGCGCGGCGATCAGCGCGAACCCTGCGTCTGGCTGATCGGCCGGCAGGACGCGGCATTCGGTGGTCGTATGGCTGGCCGACTCGAGCACCAGAAACCGGCCGTCGCGTGTGCGGCCCACACCTACGTTGAAGCGCTCGTCGTCATCCTGATAGACGAGCACATCTTCGGCATGCGGAGTTCCGAGCGTGTGCCGCCACAACTGGTACTGCCGCTTTTGCTGCTCATCTTCGACGGTATAGAACAGCGTGCGATTGGGAACCCCAGCGACGAAGACCTGTCGCTG
>JASHVE010000017.1 GCA_030039675.1 Acidobacteriaceae bacterium
GCGGCAGGAAGCGCAAACCGCTCCCTGCCCGTGCGATCGATCCGACGCCTCTGCGAGCAGTCCAAGGGGTAATCTTGCAGATTGCCGCGCGAGCGGTGTCTCTCGGCGAGGTGAGATATCCCGAACTCCGCTCGGGTCATGTAGTTGCTCCACCAATGCTGTCGAGGGCAGCGAGTGCTTCCTCGGGGAGGTCCAGCGTTGCAGCCACGAGATTCTCACGCAGATGCTGGACCGACGATGTGCCGGGGATCAGCAGCACGTTGGGAGACCGGTGGAGCAGCCACGCCAGCGCTACCTGCATGGGAGTCGCATTGAGCGACGCGGCTACGTCATTGAGCCTGGATGACTGCAGCGGCGAAAACCCGCCGAGGGGAAAGTAGGGCACGTACGCGATGCCCTGCGCGGCGAGAGCGTCAATGAACGCGTCGTCGGTGCGCTGGGCCAGGTTATAGAAGTTCTGGATGCAGACAATCTCCGTGATGGCCTGCGCCTCGGCCAGCTGCTGTGGCGAAACAGTGCTGAGGCCAATATGCCGAATCAGGCCCTGCTGCTTCAGTTCGGCAAGGGCGGTCAACGGCTCTTCAAAGGGCGCGTCTTCCGGGCCGCTAAGGCCGCCGAGACGAAGATTGACTGCGTCCAGCACATCGACGCCGAGGTTGCGAAGATTGTCGTGTACGTCCTCGATGATTTCCTGGCGTGAGCGAGCGTGCGGCCAGGAGCCATCGGCGCCGCGACGGGCTCCCACCTTGGTCACGATAACCAGATTGTCCGGGTACGGATGGAGTGCCCGCTTGATGAGTTGGTTGGTGATGTGCGGACCGTAAAAGTCGCTGGTATCGATGTGATCGATGCCGGAGGCAATAGCCTGGCGCAGAACAGCAATCGCACTGGGAACGTCGGCTGGAGGCCCCCAAACCATTTTGTTGCCATCCCGCCCGGCGAGCTGCATCGCGCCATAGCCCATGCGCTTTACGGTCATTGCGGTATTGGGAAATGTAAACGTGCCGCCAAGATTTGATTGTTTTGCCATATGTTTCCTCACAAGGCGTCGGTGAATTTTTCGAGAGAACCAGTCCTTACAATCATCTGATGAAGTAACCTTCAGATTAGGAGTTCGCATTTGGCGCAGCTTACAGCAAGCCTTTCAGAGCCAAGAAAATCGCCGGTCCAGGCGCGTTCCACGGCGAGTGTTGACGCGATTCTGAAGGCGACTGTTCAGGTTTTGCTCAAGGTCGGCAAGGAGAAGCTGACGACAACGCGTGTGGCAGTGCGGGCCGGGGTGTCGGTGGGAACGCTCTACCAGTACTTCCCAAACAAGAGTGCTTTGCTGCGGGCTGCTCTAAGGCTCCATGTGGAGGAGATCCTCCGAGAGGTAGAAAAAATCTGTGTGCTCGAGCGAGGGCAGCCGGTCGAAGAGATGGCCGAGGCGTTGACAAGGGCGTTTCTCGAGGTGAAGATGCGTGACCCGAAGACGAGCCGCGCGTTGTATGCGGTGAGTTCCGACGTCGAGGGCGCGAAGATGATGGCTACGGCCGCGGCGCGGGTGAATGAAAAGATTGCCGGACTGCTCAAGAGCGCACCCGAGCGGTTGACCACGGACCTGCATTTGATGGCTACGGTACTGCAGAGCAGTATCGCGGGCGTGAAGCGCCAGCTGCTGGAGTCAGATATGCCAGAAGCGCGGCTTGAGGTGATGCAGCGCGAACAGGTGTTGATGGTGCGAAGTTACGTCCGAGCCTGTGTGGGTCAGTAACGGTTGGAAACCAGAACGGCGTTTTTCAAGACCTTTCTCTGCAACATCGTCGGTTACCGCAGCTTCGACGGTTGTCTGCCCCCAAGTCGCGTACGTTCGGGCTTTGGCAAATTCACGATGGAGAGGCAGCCATAGAGGCTTGCCCCTTGATGAATCGCATGACGGAACACGTCAGCAAGGGCTTCCAGCAGACGGGCATTCCGCAGTGGCCCGAAGTCAAACGGCGCAAAACCAAGTTCCTCTACCAGTTCGCGAACGGTAACTTTTGCAGACTCCGAGTCCGATGCCAGAAAAACACTCACTTGCTTATCGCGGAGCTCGGCTTCCTCGACTTCAAGCACCTCCATGGGAAGCGTATTGAATGCCTTAACAACTTGCGCTTCGGGCAACTCTGCCTGCAGCCGTTCAGCAAACGATAAGGCTCCGGCAGATCCAAACCCGCCGTCGGTGCGATTTTCGTTGTTGTTCAAATCGATGAGTGGTTTCCCTGCCAGCGATGAAGCATCCGAGACGATTTCTTTCGCAGGAGCCCCTCGCGCCGCCCAAACGATCAGGTCTCCAAATGCCGCCGCCTCTTGATTGGTTCCCGCGCCGGCCGGCTTAACTGCGAGCAGCGCGGCAGTTCGGGCCTTCTGCTCATCTCGCGATCCAAAGTAGACTTCGTGCCCATGCAGAGCACATAAGACTCCGAGAGACCGCCCCATATTTCCCGTGCCGACGATACCGATCTTCACACCACTCCTCGCCCAAGCCGGAATAGCTTACTTCTACACGCGACCACGTTCTCTGAAACAATAGTGGGGCCAGATGCTTCTGAGAAGAACGCAAAATATGGATAGCAACGAACAGAAAAGTAAGCTTTGGGAAGACGGATACTGTTCTCCGGAGCAGGCGGAGAAAGCCTTCCGTCTCCTGGACGGACGTTGGAAGCTGTTCATCCTCTATCACCTTTTCCGAAGCGAGCCGAGCCCGCTCCGCTTTTCTGAACTTGAGAGGCTTATCCCAAATGTCAGCCAACGCATGCTGACGTTGCAGCTGCGTTCTCTCGAACGGCATGGCATCGTCCGCCGGCAGGTCTTTGCAGAGGTGCCTCCGCGAGTGCAGTACGCTTTGACAACTTTCGGCCGCGATCTTAGGCCGGTGCTGCACGGACTCCTGCTATGGGCTGACAAGAGGCCACGGTTCCAATCGCCGACGAACGACTGATCAGGTGGTACGGAGTCGTTATCGGCCGGATGGTGTCCGGGTCCGCAACTCGTTTGACGACAGACACTACGCCGATGAAAGCAGCCAGGCAAAGATTACGGAGGTTCCTTCATCCCTCCGATGGGAGGCCGGGGCGAGCGGCAATTCGCCCCAAGGCTCAATTCTGCAGGGTTCTGCGACGTGGTATTTTTATCAGCTGAATGGGTGCTTTTGGCGAAGCCGGTTCCGGCAAGGCTCGCGATCCGGTGATCGGAGAAGATGATGGAGAATAGAGGTTCATTTCTCACTTCTGCAAGTCTTCCAATCGCGACAGCCGTAATTGCGACGGGAGTTTTCATTGCTGACACGCTCACAAGAGTAGACATCGCGGTTGCAGTGCTCTATGTCGCGGTTGTGCTGCTGTCCGCGAGGTTCTGCAGGCCTTTCGGAGTTGCGATGGTTGCGGCGGGGTGTGCAGCACTCACGATTCTGAGCTATGTAATTACCCGTAACACCGGCCCTTTAGTTGAAGGCATGGTGAACGCACTGATTAGTCTCGGGGCGATTGCCGTGATTACACCTCTCGTCTTGATAGCTCAGACGCGCGAACTCGCTCTGCGCCGGAGCGAAAAAGAGCTCCGCGATTTACTGAACACAATGCCTACCATAGCCGCCGTTACGCGGGCCGACGGGTACAGGGAGTTTCAGAGTCCGGGTTGGCTGGAGTACACAGGGTTATCAGCGGAAGCCAGTATGGGTTATGGCTGGCAGGCTACAGTTCACCCCGACGACTTGGATGGGTACGTCAGCACGTGGCGGGCATCGCTGGTCAGTGGCGAACCTTTTGAAGGCGAAGCGCGTTTCCGGAATGCAAAGGGGGAATATCGCTGGTTTTTAACTCGGGCGGTGCCATCGCGCGATGAGCAGGGGAACATCTTGAAATGGTACGCAATCAAGACGGATGTAGACGACCGCAAGCGCGCCGAGGAAGCTGCTCGCCGAAGTGAAAAAGATCTGCGCGATTTACTTCAGAACATACCTGCCGTAGCCTTCTCCGCGCGGCCCGATGGTTTTAATGATTATCAGAGTCGGACGTGGTTCGATTATTCAGGATTGCGAACGGAAGACAGTTTAGGCCATGCGTGGCATGGAGGCGTTCACCCCGACGATCTGGAATCCCACGTGAGCAAGTGGACGGCCTCACTGGAGAGTGGCCAGCCGTTCGAAGACGAAGTGCGTCACCGCAGCGCGCACGGCGACTATCGTTGGTTCCTGAATCGTGCCGTGCCGCTGCGCGATGAGAACGGGAAGATTCTGAAATGGTTCGGCATCCTGACCGACATCGAGGATCGCAAACGCGCCGAGGAAGCTGCGCGCCGAAGCGAAGAAAAACTGCGCGACTTACTGGACACAATGCCGGCCATAGCGTTTTCTGCGCGACCTGACGGGTTTAATGAATTTCAGAGTCGGTCATGGTTTGAATATTCGGGCATGCGAATGGAAGACAGCTTGGGCTATGGCTTTCTGGCTTCTGTTCACCCCGACGACGTGAAACCTTGGGCGGCCAAATGGATGGAGGATTGGGAAAAGGGCGAACCGTTGCCGTTCGAAACAGAGATACGTTATCGAAGCGCGGCGGGCGAATATCGTTGGTTTCTGGTTCGTGTTGTGCCGCTGTGCGATGAGAACGGGAAGGTCCTGAAATGGTTCGGAATCCTGGCAGACATCGAAGATCGCAAGCGCGCAGAATCCTTGCTTGCCGGAGAAAAACACGTCCTGGAAATGGTTGCGAAAGGAGATTCCCTCGATCTAATACTCGATGCTTTGTGCCGCCTTGTAGAGGAACAAATCAGGGGCGGCCTGGCTTCGATCATGTTGGTGGACGGCGATCGGTTGCGACGTGGTGGGGCACCGAATCTTCCAAAGGCTTATACCGATGCCATTGATGGCGCAGAAATCAGACCCTCGGCGGGTTTATTTGTCACAGCCGCGTACCGAGACAAGCGGATAATTGTTGCGGACATCGCAACCGATCCTTCGTGGGCAAATTACCGCGAAATGGCCTTGCAACAGTCACTGCGTGCCTGCTGGTCCACGCCGATCTTCTCATCCCAAGGCAAAGTGGTTGCGACGATTGCTATGTATCATCGCGAGCCGCGAAACCCGAGTCCGCGGGATCGAGAACTCATCGAGCAAATTACTCATCTGGCAGGCGTTGTAATTGAGGGTTACGTGATGCAGGAAGCACTGCGGCGCAGTGAAGCTCACTTGGCTGAGGCCCAAAGACTGACCCACACAGGCAGTTGGGCCCGCATCCCCACTGGGGCTCATCTCTGCTGGTTCCAGGACGACGTCTACTGGTCGGAGGAGATGTTCCGGATTTGGGGTTTCGATCCGATGCAGGGCCCTCCAGGCTACGAAACTCTCGTGCTGCGGGTGCATCCAGATGACCGTGACAGAATGCGCGAAGTGGGTGAGACGGCAATGCGCGACACAACTGGCATCGACCACGAATACAGAATCGTTCTCCCAGACGGAACCGTTAAACACGTCCACGCAGTAGGACGCCCCATTCTCAGCGCAAGCGGAAAGCTGATCGAAATGGTTGGGACCGTGGTGGACGTGACAGAACGAAAACGTGCCCAGGAAGAACGCGAGAGACTACGTCAGTTGGAAGCGAGTTTGGCCCATATGAACCGGATCAGCGTGATGGGGGAGATGTCTGCTACAGTGGCGCACGAACTTAAACAGCCGATGACCGCCGCGGTGATGAACGCGGAAGTGTGTCTGGAACTACTTCAGCGAGACCAAATCGATATTCAGGAATTTAGTGACGCTACGTCAGCGATTCTGCGGTCTCTCAGGCGCGGCGCCGAGATTATTAACCGCCTGCGGTCATTGTCGCGGAAGAGCAATCCGCAGCGGGAACTGGTTGATATTAACCAGGCGGTTCGCGAAATCGAGGCTCTTTTACGGAACGAAGCGCGAATGTCTTCGGTTGCAGTCCGTATGGAACTCGCCACGGAGACTCCCCAAGTGACGGGCGATCGGGTGCAGTTGCAGCAAGTTGTCCTCAATCTCATGCTGAACGCGCTAGAATCCATGAAAGAAACGGGAGGTAACCTCGTTTTAAAATCGGAGCTGACGGAGACCGGGAGCGTATTGGTCTCCGTCGGCGACACGGGTGTAGGCCTCCCCGAAGGCGACGAAGAGCGCATCTTCGACGCGTTCTTCACGACCAAATTGCACGGTACCGGAATGGGTCTGGCGATCAGCCGGACAATCGTAGAATCACATGGAGGGCGGCTATTTGCCCGTGAAAACATCGGCCCGGGCGCTACATTTTGTATAGAACTGCCGCACCAGGTAGGCAGGTCTTCATGAATTCTCCAATCCCCGCCACTGTTTTCGTAGTAGATGACGACGCGGATGTGCGTGCAGCAATGCTGCGTGTGCTGAAAACGGTCGGATTGCAAACGGAGGCGTTTGCGACCGCGAAGGACTTTCTGAATCGAACCTTGCCCAAAGGACCCAGCTGTTTAATTCTGGACGTCAGACTTCCTGGAATGAGCGGGCTCGATGTGCAACAAAAGCTGGTTGAGGCGGGCTCGAGGATTCCTGCTATTTTTATCACGGCCCATGCTGATGTCCCCTTAGCCGTGAGGGCCATGAAATTGGGCGCGGTCGAATTTCTAACGAAGCCGTTTCGAAATCAAGACCTCATCGATGCAGTCCAGCACGCTCTCGCGCGCGCGGAGGCAACCGTCCAGGAGCTAAGCGATATTGCTGCCTTGCGAGAACGTTACGCTACGCTCACCGCACGTGAGCGTGAAGTGATGGGACTTATCGTATCCGGCACGCATACGAAAGGAGTAGGCTCGGTGCTCGGTATGAGCGAAGTCACCGTTGCTGTTCATCGAAGCCGCCTCATGCGAAAGATGCGTGCCGGTTCTCTCGCCGAACTCGGCAGAATGGCAGAAAAGCTGAAGCTGCCGCAGGCCGAATATATCTAGCCTTTTCGTCGCATCTTATTAGCGAACCAAACCTCCCACTCAGCATCTCTCCCTAAATATTCTTGTACGCAGACTAAAAGATTTTGCAACTATGCGTCTCTCTCGAGGAAGCGTACGCTCAGTGTCTGTGAGAAATCAGTGGACGTACACCCTACGAAGGAGAACGAAGTGAGTATGAGCACAAGCCAGCCGAAAACCGGGAACGCGACTCAGCAAGGGGGGCAGCAGACAGGGCCCGACCAGCGTAGCTGGATGGCCACACTCGAATCCGCCGGCCAGTTGCGCCGCATCACGGCCCACGTCGACTGGAACGAGGAGATCGGAGCGATCACCCGCGCGAATCTTTCCCTGGGGGGCCCAGGGCTACTGTTCGAGAACATCATCGGCCATGAGAAAACCCGGTGCACAAAGCTGTTGACCTCGGCGCTAGGCAACCGGCGCCAGGTTCAGCTGATGCTGGGGCTGCCCGAAGGCAGCAGCGACTCGGCTATCGTCCGCCATCTTCGAGATGCCTTCAAGAAACCCATCCCGCCGCGTATCGTCGAAACCGGCCCCGTCAAAGAGAACATCGTCGAAGGCGACGACATCAACCTATGGGATCTTCCGGTCCCCAAGTGGCACGGTCTCGACGGTGGCCGCTACATCGATACCTTCTGTGGTGTGGTCACCGAGGACAAGGTGACCGGACGCGACAACATTGGTTGTTATCGAGGTCAGATTGTTGATCGCGACAAGATCGCCAAACTGTTGGTGCCCAGTCAGGGCTGGGGCGGCCATATGGAAGAGTACAAGCCAGAACCGATGCCGGTGGCCGTCGTCTATGGGTGGCACGACGTGATGCCATTCTGTGCCGGCAGCCCATTTCCGAAGAACGTCTGCGAATGGGACATGATGGGAGCTCTGCTCGGCCGCCCTGTCGACCTAGTGCCCTGCGAGTCGGTGCCGTTGCATGTCCCGGCGACCGCAGAAATTGTCGTCGAAGGATTCATTAACCCTGATCCGTCGACCTTTGTCGTGGAAGGCCCGTTCGCGGAGTATCCGGGTTTCATTGGCGGCGCTGCACCGGCGCCGGTCCTGCAGGTCACCCGGATCACCCACCGCAACGACCCGGTGCTGCGCGGTACCCTCGAAGGAATCCGGCCGGGAATGTTCAACGAAGACAGCATCACCAACTTTGCTCGGGCGGCGATTACCTGGAATGTGCTCGACGATCTCGGGATCGGTGGCATTACCGATCTGTGGATGACGGAAGTAACGAACGGCCAGAACACACTGGTGCAGATCCAGAAGCGCTATAGAGGCCATGCGCAGCAGATCGCCTCTGCACTGTGGGGAACCGGTGGATCGGTCTGGTTTCACAAGAACGTCATGGTTGTTGAGATGGACATCGACATCCACGACCCGGTCGCAC
>JASHVE010000192.1 GCA_030039675.1 Acidobacteriaceae bacterium
AGCGCTTTGAGCAGTCCACGCGAAGGCGCCATCTCGCCGAAGGCAGGCATCACCGGGAGCCCGAGCTTTGCTGCCGTAGGCCGGTTCGTGGCCGAGGTCGGCGCTGCAGCGGCAGGCAAAGGCAGCCTCCGGCCTGGCTACGTGCTCGCCGGCGACGAGATCTTCCTGCTGGACCGGTGCCGGGCTGCCGTCCTCAAGGCGTTTGTCCCGCCCGATCTCAAGGACTTTTGCCTTTCCGACCTCGATCTCGCCAACACCACGATCTTCGAAGTGCTCGATCGCGCCCAGACGCCCTCGCTGATGGCTCCCTTTCAGGTGATCTTTGTGCGCAACGTGCGCCAGCTCTACACGCGCGGCGCCAAGAAGGACGAGTTCGCGGCCCTCGACCGCTACTTTCGTTCGCCGAATCCGCAAGCACTGCTCATCTTTGTGGCCGACTTCCTGCGTATTCCTACCGATGCGCGGCGCATGGAGATGGACGACAAAAACCGGTTCGAGCGCCTCGCTGAGACCCTGGGTGAGCACTGCGGCATGGTGGAGCTGGCGCGGGTGAGCGAGGACGACGCGATGCGCTGGGCTGTGGCCACGGCACAGGATTGCGATATTCGCCTGGAGCCCGATGCGGCGCGCGAGCTGGTGGACGCACTGGGCGCGGACATGATGCTGGTGTCTTCCGAACTGGAGAAGCTGTTGCTTTTCGCGACAGGCCGCGGGCGCATTACCCTCGGGGACGTGGAGACGATGGTGCTGGGCGCCAAACAGCGCTCGCTTTACGAGCTGACCGACGCGATCAGCGCCCGCGACCGCGTGCGCGCGCTGCTGCTGCTCGATGGCTTGCTGAACAGCTCAGATGCCGGCGAAGATGCGGCCATCGGGCATCTCTACATGCTGGCCCGCACCTTCCGCCAGATGCTGGTGGTTCTGGAAAAGAATGTGCGCGACTCGCGGGCCATCTGGCAGGCGCTGTGGCAGGGCTTCCGGATCCCTCCATTTGCCGCCGACGATCTGATTCGCCAGGCGCGGCGTTACAAGAGCCGGCGCGACCTCACTCGTGCCCTGCGCCTGATTGCACGCGCCGATCTCGAGCTGCGCTCTTCTCCGCCGGATAAGCGCTTGGTGCTCGAACGGCTGGTTTACGAACTGGCGCTCGAAAACAAAACGCCTGCCGTGGTGGGTCCGGCGCAACTGTCGTTCGACAGCTAGAGCAGTTCCCGAATTAGCGTCGACTTTTTGAGCGCCGTGCAAGGTAGCCTTTTCTTGAGGAAAAGGCCACTTAGACATCTTCCTTCGGTATACACGAATTCGGAAACTGCTATAAATCTCTCTGACCTCAGCCAGGGCCGCAAGGATGCTGTTGACTCCGGGACCAGTATCTGATACACGAACTAGTGAGTTCTCCCCATCAAAATGTCCTGCGCAGCGGAGTTCGTTTTTTCCGGCGGCCCTGGTCCC
Source organism: Acidobacteriaceae bacterium (assembly GCA_030039675.1). Lineage (GTDB taxonomy): Bacteria > Acidobacteriota > Terriglobia > Terriglobales > Acidobacteriaceae > Telmatobacter. The sequence continues at coordinate 1,453 of JASHVE010000192.1, forward strand.
TTCCTGGAATGGGCAGTCGCCATAACTTTCGTGCTGATCGTGCTACTCTATCTTGTCTGTTTCGGCAGCTATCTCTTCTACATCGTGGCGCGCAATGAGGATCGGAAAGAATTGTTGGGATTGGCAAGCAGCCCAGCGTTGGTGGGAATTTTAGCTCTGTGCGTAGTTAGCTCCCTTGGCGCGATGTACGGTCAAGCGATCGATGCAAAGCTGACCGGCGGACTTCAGGTCGGTGTGCACAATGCAAATAATCCTGGAGGAACTAAACCTCAGTGAGTTCCCAGGGCACAAATCCCACAGCTCTGCTTTACTCCTCTGAAGCGCACAGTAAGCGTCTAGTTGCCATCTTGTTCTTCGAAACGCTATTCCTGATTGGAGTATTAGTTCTCGCGGCGTGGTTACGCTTCTTTGAGATACCATACCTGAAAGTGCAACAGGCAGAGCTTGCGGACCAGCTAGATGCCAGCAACGAGCAAATTAGAAATCTCTGCTTCGATGTAGTTCCCAGGGAGTTTCAATCTGAGCACAATATTCAGGAGGCTGTGTATTTCCTCGATAAGTACTGCCTCAAGGGCAGTCAAATCGACAATACGCGATTATTAAACTACAAGGCCGAGATCGAAATTTATGCCGTGGAGCATTCTGTGGCCGGCTACAGCTTAGATGATGCGTTTGCTGCAATCAATCGGTCGCTCGCGATCAAAAAGGACGACCCTTACACACTAGAATGGCAGGGACTGGCTTGGTGTGTTCGATCAAAGACGGCCAGAACAACTGCTGATCAGATTAACTGGGCGCAGAATGCGATCGATTCCTTCCGGCAGGAATTCAGATCTCTTCCAGGGCGAAAATATACGCTTGGAAAGAACACCGAGTTCGTGGACTACTGCTCGGCCGAAATTCGAACAAGAGCATTAGGCCCGTAAGGGCCAATCGCTTTCATGAACCTTGAACGACGCTCTTTCCTCAACTTACCGAAACCAGGTCCTACCGCACTCCCCTTCTATTCATCCATGGACCATACTCCTTATCCGCGTCCTGGATGTGGCGGGTCGCCCACTCGCGCAGGAAGCTGAGCAACTGCAGGTTCACAGTGCGTTCGCCGCGCTCGAAGCGGGCCTCGAACTCTTGCACCCGCTTGGTCAGATTGCGATGCTGGATGCGATGTTGCGCCAGGCCGGGAAAACCCGCGGCAGCCATCATCGCCTCTTCCGCAGAAAAATGGCCGCGGGCGTAGTTCAAAAGCTTGCGCAGCATCTGGACGATCATCTTACGGGCCTGCCCACCGACCATTGCCGCGTCCAGTTCGTTCAGGAGATTGAAGAGCACGTTGTGCTGGTTATCGAGCGTCTGTACGCCCACCAAATAATCGTCGCTCCAGGTTAGAAGCGCCATAGAGTTTCTCCAGCCGGCAACGGCATTTCTCCTTCAGATATAGCCCTTGCGGCCTTCTTCAAGGCGGCAATTTCCTGAGGAAATTGCCACTCTACCTTATCGGCGTCGCGATACACCGGAAGGAGAAGCGCCTTAGCGCCGGTTCTGGATATATCGGAGGCATGGCAAGGAAGTTGAGCCAAAAATTCTATTTCGATATCCAGCAGTAAGTCGCCGCCTTCAGGGCGCACAATGGAAACCGATGGCTGAAGTCCTGCGTTTCATCACCATTCCCAATCTGGTTGCCGCTTCCCTCACGCTTCTTCCGTTTCTGGCGTTTGCCTTCTTTCCGGAGCCGGCCGCTGCGCGCGTGCGGGCCCTGCCGCCGTGGGCGCAGTTCGTCTGCCCTGCGGCGCTCGTTGTTCCTTACGCGCTGGTGACATGCGCCGCAGGCACCTTCCATTGGGGATGGTGCGCGCTCTACGCCGGGCTTCCGGTTGCGATCGCGACCCTGCTCGGACAGGCGGCGCGCATCGATGCGGGACACCGCGGCAACTGGCGCGATTTTTTGATTCTCGTTGTGCTGGGCCTTTCCGTCGATCTGCGCTGGTTTGAGGGCGCGTGGCCGGCGCATCTGGCCATCTTCAACAAGATTCTGCTGCTGGACGCGGGCATCTACGGCTTTGTACTCATCCGGCAGCTGGAGGGAACCGGGTTCAACCTGCGCCTACGGTTGAGCGACCTCGGAATTGGCCTGCGCGAAGTTGTCTTCTATACCCCCGTCGCGCTGGTTCTTGGTCTGGCTCTCGGCTTTCTACATGTGCACCGCGTGTGGCCGGGAGTGGAGATGATGGCCGGCGCGTGGGTGTTCACGTTCTTCTTCATCGCCGTTCCCGAGGAACTGTTCTTTCGTGGTTGGCTGCAGAATCTCATCGAGCGCCGCATCGGCCGTACACCGGCACTCTTCGTCACCGCGGCGCTCTTTGGGCTCGCCCACTTCAACAAGCGGGCCGCCCACTTCAACTGGCGCTACGTACTGCTGGCCGCCCTTGCGGGCATCTTTTATGGCCGCGCCTGGCGGCGCAACCGGCGCGTCGGCGCGTCGGCCGTTACGCACGCCACAGTGGACTCAATCTGGTCCTTATGGCTTCGGTAAGGGATTGGTCACTCTGGTAAGTGCGTAGGGTCCGTGCAGGTGCCGGTGCTGGCCGTACGTCAGGTAGCCGAGCCCCACGCGCATATTGTGATCAACCGGCCCCGGAATCGTAACCGCGACGGCGATGCCAAGGATGGCGTGCGCGAGGGCCAGCGGATAGAGATTGCGGTAACGAAGAAAGATGAGGCAGGCGGCAAATCCCCACACGAGGGTCATTGGCGTGAGCACTGCACTGGGCAGGTGGGCAATGGCAAAGAGTGCCGACGCGGCAAAGGCGGCGCGGGTCGTGTTCGGAATGACCTGCAGCAGCCGTTGCAGAAAAACCCCCTGCAACAAAAACTGCTGCACCCCGCTCCAGACCGCATAGGCGCAGTAGGTGACAACAAAAGCGAGTGGAGTGGGGGGTACATGCAAGGTATGAAGCTTTGCGGCAACCAGAACCGCTGCTCCTGCCAGGAGCAGAGCGACCGCCACGATCCAGAGCGAGCGGCCAAAGTTGGTGAGGCGCAGGCCCATGGCCTTGCGTCCCTCGAAGGACATGCAGGTGATGATGACCACCGAGGCTACCGCAACCCACCACAGATATCTTTGCCATGGCCGCGGTGTCCAGATGACGAGCAGGATCAACCCATAAGCAATGCCCGTCTCAGTCAGGCTGCGAAGTTTGCTCCTTGGTGCGACGGAATCTTGGTTGCCGTAAGTTATCGCGCTTGTACTGGCCATAATTCTTGCAGCACCTCTCTAACTATTACGAACGGCGCTGTAACTATTTAGACTCGCAACGCGCCGGTCGGTGTCGATAATCTGCTTAAGAAAGAGGCTCTCTCGTAATGCCGGAGCCGTTACTCTAGGATGATTTCTGCGTTGGGCTCGTTGCCCCGCGTGGTCAGCGCGATGGCCGCTGCGAGAATCATCGCTCCGCCGAGCCACGCATAGGGACCCAGGCGCTCGCCGAGCAGTTCTACCCCGAGCAGCGAACCCAGCGCCGGCTCGATATTCAGAAACACGCCCGCCCGCGAGGCCGGCACATGGTGAATACCCCAGTTCCACAAAAATGTCGTGGTCGCGGTACACAGCAGCCCGCTCATGGCCAGAGCGATCCACGCTTTCAGACTCACGTGGGCAAACGGCATAGGGTCCACGCGCTGATGGGTCAGCGGCGACAGCCACTGGGGTCCCAGAATCAGGATCACGAGCATTGCGGTGCCCGAAAGGATGGTGTACGCGGAAACCACCACCGGACTGTGCGATTGCATGAGCTTCTTGCTGAGGAGAATCCACGCCAGCGCGGTGATGAGCGACGCGATCACCAGCAGGTCGCCGGCGAGCGACGGAGTCTCGCGTCCCGAGCTGGCCCGGCTGCCGCCCAGCACTACGAGCGCAGCACCCACAGTGGACCCGCACAAAGCCAGCCAACCGAACCAGTCGAGCGATTCGCCCGCGAAGAGCGCGGCCGCGGCAGCCAGCAGCACCGGCATGGCGCCCACCATCAGCGAGGCGTGGCTCACGGTGGTCAGCGCCAGGCCATGGAACTGGAGCAGGAACTGAATGGGAATGCCGAAGGCGGCGGCCAGCAGCAGCGTGCGCGTCTCGCTCGCGGTCAGCCGGACCCGGTGCCGCAATGCCACCGGCAGCATGCCCAGCGTGGCGAACAGAAACCGGTAGAGCACCATATGCCCGACGCTCATCTCGTCCAGGGCCAGCCTGCCGAAAAAGAAACCCGTACCCCACAGAGTTCCCGCCAACGCGCAGGCGCCGTAACCCAGAAACCGGAAGCTGCGAGGGCGCGGCGCGGGCTCTATCATCTAACTTCTAATGTCGCACACGCCATGAAACTCGCGGTCTGAATCGAAATCGATATATCCTAGACAAAAGCGCAGGATCATGGCTTCCAACGGCAGCAACCGCGGCGAAAAGCTCCCTACCCTCAAGCTCACGGTGGTGCAATACGGCATTCTGTTGATGATGCTGGCCTTGGCGGGTGGGCTGTGGCGGCTGCAGGTGCTGGGCGCGGCAAACTTCCAGCAGCTTGCCGAACAGAATCGCATCCGCAAAGAGCCGATCATGGCCCCGCGCGGCAAGCTCTTCGACCGTTACAACCGGCTGATTGTCGATAACTACCCTTCCGTCTCCTGCTTCCTTGTGCGTGAGCAGAGCCATCGCGTCGACGCCGATCTACCTCTGATTGCGAAGGGGCTCAACCTGGATCTCGATCAGTTGAAGGCCACGCTGAAGCACTATCGCTCCTCACCCGGTTACCAGCCGATTCCGATCAAGGAAGACATTACCGCCGACGAACAAGCCTTCATCGCCGCGCACAAGAATGAGCTGCCTGAGCTGGAAACGATCGACGAGGAGCGGCGGCTCTATCCGCGCGATGGCTTTGCCGCCCACCTGATCGGATACGTGGGCGAGGTGAGCGAGGAGGACCTGAACAATCCGCGCTTCGCCTACTATGAGCCGGGCGACGTGGTTGGCAAGGCGGGCGTGGAGGAGACCTACGACGCGCTGCTGCGCGGCTCCGACGGCAGCCGCGATGTGGTTGTCGACAGCCACGGCCGCGAAGTGGGCTATCTGCGGACGCAGCACGCCATTCCGGGGCAGGACCTGCGGTTGACCATCGACAACGACATCCAGCGCGCCGCCGAACTGGCTCTGGGCGACCGCAGCGGCGCCGTGGTGGTGATGAACCCGAAAAACGGCGAGATTCTGGCCATGGTTTCGCACCCCAGCTACGATCCCAACGAATTTGCGGTGAAGATCAATCGCGCCGACTGGAACAAGCTCATCACCGATCCCAACCATCCGCTGATGAACCGCGCCATCCAGGCGCAGCTTGCGCCGGGGTCGACATTCAAGATCCTCATGTCGGTCGCCGGCCTGCAGGAGGGCGTGGCGCAGGATATGAAGGTGATGTGCAACGGCGGCGCAACCTTCTACGGCCACTTCTACGCCTGCGACCGGCACCACGGCATGGTGGATATCGAGCACGCGATCCCGTGGTCCTGCGACACGTTTTACTACACGCTGGCCAACAGGCTGGGCATCGATACGATCGCCAAATATGCGCATGAGGTGGGTCTGGGCCAGCGCACCGGCATCGACCTGCCGAATGAAGCCACCGGCACCGTGCCCTCCACGGAGTGGAAGCTAAAGAACTTCCATGAGAAGTGGTTTGCAGGCGAGACCATCTCCGTCGGCATCGGCCAGGGAGCGGTGACCGTCACGCCTATTCAGTTGGCGCGGTATATCTCCGGTGTCGCCTCGGACGGTCATTTCGTCCGTCCGCACGTGGTCGACCCGGCGCAGCTTCCGGAGCAGTTCCGGCAGAGTCTGGCTGACCAGTTCCCCGGATCGGGCGACGCTACTATCCCGCTCGACCCGAATACCTGGACGATCATTACGAATGGCATGGCCGGAGCAACCGATCCTACAATGGGCGGAACGGCCGCCGCCTCGCACCTTGAGGGCGTGGACTTTGCCGGCAAGACCGGGACCGCCCAGGTGGCCAGCCACGCAGCGCTCGCGCTCATGGGCCACGGCGTGGACACGCGGCCCAATGGCTGGTTTGTCGGCGTGATTCCGCGCCGCAACCCGGAGTTTGTGGTTGCGGTGCTTTGGGAGCACGGCGACTGGGGATCGAACGCTGCCCGGCTGGCCGCACAGGTCGCCACGGTTTATGTGAATAAGCAGCGGATGGAGGAACACAACGTGCTCCAGCAGGCCGGCGCGTCAAAACCCATCGAGGTGGGCGCGGTCTGGTCGGTATCCCGCCCCGCTCCCGACGGCTCTGGATCGGCAGGGGAAACCGCCGAGCTTCACGGTGGGCACTTCTTCCTCGATTTGGGCGCACCTGCCGCCGCACCCAAGGCTCTGGCCAGCGGAATCTTTCCTGTACCCGACTGGCTGAGCGCCTCGCCACCGCGATTTAAGGAAGATTCGCACTAGATGCGCCGCTTTTTGAGCTTTCGCGACTTCGACTGGTGGCTGCTCCTGCTGCTGCTGGCTATGTGCGGCATTTCGCTGGTTGAGGTCCACTCCACCACTGTGCACACCAGGTTCGCCAGCTTTGGGCCGAAGCAGATGTTTTGGGTCGCGGCTGGCGTTGTCATCATGTTCATCTTTTCCAAAGTCGACTATCACCGCATACTCGATTGGGCGCCCTGGGGCTACTGGTTCGGCATACTTGCCCTGGCCGCCATCTTCACCCCGCTTGGACACGACGCTCTGGGAGGCCGCCGCTGGATCAAAGCAGGTCCAATCGAGTTCCAGCCCTCCGAGTTCGTCAAACTAGTCCTCATGATGATGGTCGCCCGCTACTTCGCCAACCTCGGCGGCCGCGACCTCACATGGCGCGATATCTTCAAAGCCTTCGCTTTGGTCGGTGTTCCGATGCTTCTGGTCCTGAAGCAGCCGGATATGGGAACGACTCTTACCTACTTCCCAGTCCTGATCGCAGGACTGTTTTTGGGTGGCATCAGTCTCCGGCAGGCCACGATTCTGATCGTGTGCGGAACGGCTCTGGTTGCAGGCGTCTGGTCCAGCGGCAAGTTGCTCAAGCCCTATCAAAAAGCGCGCCTTACCAGCTTCATCAATCCCGACAACGATCCCCGCGGCAAAGGCTACCAAGTGAAGCAGTCGCTCATCGCGGTAGGTGACGGCGGTATCTGGGGTAAAGGAACGGAAAAGGGAACACAGACTCAGGGGTACTTTCTGCCCATTCCTTATACGGACTTCATCTTTGCCGCTTATAGCGAGGAGCACGGCTTTGTAGGCGCGCTTTTCGTGCTGCTGCTATACTTTTTCATATTGATGCGTTTGATTCAAAACGCTCAAACGGCCGCAGACCTGTCCGGTTCCCTCATTATTATGGGAATCGTGGCTGTGTTGACCTTTCAGATTGCGGTCAACGTAGGCATGGTCATCGGCTTTATGCCGGTCACCGGAATCCCCTTACCGTTAATGAGTTATGGCGGGTCCTCGGTGTTGTTTACGTTCCTCGCGCTAGGCGTGGCAATGAATGTCCGCATGCGCCGGTTCGTTAACTGACGCGTCCCGGTCCGGGCAGGACCGGCCGCGATGATTGCCAAGTTTAGCTCTTGCCCAGGCCGGAAGACCCGGCCCAGCAAGAGAACGATATTTTTGAAGATTTCGCCGGCCAGGTCCCGTTGGACCGCGCCCGGCAGGATTGGGTTCATGAGCACGCAGAGACGGCCAGACCGCTCCACCCCGACGACGAACTGTCGCTGGGGACCCCAGGACCGCGAGCGGGCTGCGCGTCGCATGGGTCTCGCTGCAACGCCGGGAGAGGATTTCCTCGCTCCTTTCGTCCAAGAGATCCATGCGCAGGCCGACGGCCGAACGGACCGGTCGATTTTACCGGTCACTCTGGCCGCCAGTTCTTTGCAATCGGATTGCCGCACCTTCGAGCTCGTTCGGCTTGTTCCCCCAGACGCCCGCCGTGGGTCGTCCCACTGCCGGGAAGCCGTTACGCAAGCCTCTTTGAGGTCATCCCTTCCGCCCATCCCTCGCCTTCCGGTTTGCGCGTTTCCATCTGTCCCTGCCGTAGTTGCCGGCAGCTTTGAGCTGCTGGACGGAAAGGTAAGATGGCAAAAGAAATATGCATTTCCAGCACGCCGCATGAGACGCGGCTTGCAATCCTTGAAGACGATCAGCTCGCGGAGATTTATTACGAGCGCGAAAACGAGTACACGCTAGCCGGCTCCATTTACAACGGCCGCGTCACGCGCGTGCTTCCCGGCATGCAATCGGCCTTTGTCGATCTCGGCCTGGAACGCGACGCCTTCCTCTACGTCACCGACTTCGTCGAGCTCGAAGACCAGGAAGATACAGAAGAGCTTGAAAGAGCCGCAGCGACCGGTGCGGCGCAGCCTCCGCGCGAGGTAAGACGTTCCAACGGCCATGACCAGTCGGCCCGCAGCCAGCGCTCCGGGCAAAGAGGAGAACGCGGACCAGACCGCGAATCCGACGAACGGCGCGACCGATCTGCGGATGAGGTAACACCAGAGATGATGGCCAGCGCAACCGGCTCAGAAGCCGCGCCGACTGTGCCCGAACTTGAGCGGGCCGGCGAGGAAGCAGGTACCGGGCAAGGCGGACGGCGTTGGCGGGGACGCCGGCATCGCCGCGGCCGGGGCCACGCCAATGCGATGGAGCCCCGCGCAGCCAGTCAGGCCGAGGCAGCCGATGAAGCAGAGCCGGAACCGGTTCTGGAAGAAGAGGTAGTTACCGAGATTCAGGCGGCCGAGGGGTACGACGAAACACCGGCCCCGCGCGCAACTCAGGCTCCAGTTGCATTTGTCCTTCCTGGTGAGTCGCTCTCGAAGTACGGCGGCACGCCCGTTGCTGAGACGCCGAAGTCTGTCTCCACGGCTCCAGCTTCGACTGTCCGCACGTCAAAACCCTCGACGCTCGTCGAAGCGCCCCTTGAGTGGGATGGCAGCGGTCTTCTGCCCGGTGAATCTCTCTCCGGGCGGCGTGCGCGGCACACCGAGCAGGAAGCCGAATCCAGCCTCGAAGGAAGCCCCGAAGTTGTCTCTGCGGCTCCGGCCGACGAGGAAGAGGTTCTCGAAGAGGAGCTGCAGATTCCAACGGGAGAGGCGGAGCCACCTTCTTTGCATGAGATTGAAGCTGCTCCTACGGAGCATGCAGCGACGTTCAGCGATGACCAGCTCGTTGCCGATTGGATCGCGCCGCGTTCCGAGGAAGAATCTGCAACCGAGGCTGCCGAAGAGGAGCCTCTGTCCTGTGCGCCTGAAGAAGAGGCGGCCGCATCCGCTACAGAGGAGGAGGAAGTGGAGGGCAACGTGTCCGCCTCGCACCGGATCGATCCTGCCTCTCCCAGCGGTTTCCGCCTCTTTGGCCTCGGCGGAAAAAAGAGAAAAGAAGAGGAGCCGACAGAGGCGGAAGTGGTTGCGGCGCCGGTTGGGGAACACACGCCTGCCGTTTCCGTGCCGGTGGTCTCCGCTTATGCTCCGGGCGTGGGATTAGTGGAAGAGGAACTGATCGAAGGCGAGGAACTCGAAGCTGCTCCCCATCGCCGCGGAATGGTTGAGCACGATCTCGAGGATTACGAAGAAGAGACGCTGTCTACGCAGATTCGTTCCGGCGAGTTGGGCGAGATGTTGCAAGAGGCGCATCTCGACCACAAAATCCAGTTGGAGTTCGAAGAGAAGAACGGAGACGACGAGGAAGACGAAGACATCGAGGAAGAAGGCGAGGAAGAAGTCGCCATCGAAGCGCAGCCGACTGCTGCGGGCCAGCCTCGTCGCGATCGCGATGGGCGCGGACGCCGCGGGCGCCAGCAAGGCAACCGCCGCGGTCCATCGCGCCGCTCTGCGCAGACCTCAGACCTGCCGGTGATCAGCGAGTTGCTGAAACCCGGCCAGGAGATCCTGGTGCAGATCGCCAAGGAGCCGATCGCTAAGAAGGGCGCGCGCATTACCAGTCATATTGCGCTTCCCGGCCGGTTCCTGGTCTTCATGCCCACGGTGACGCATGTGGGCGTGAGCCGCAAGATTGCCTCCGATGAGGAACGGCATCGCCTGAAGCGGATTCTTATCAACGAGCGCGGCGAGGCGCAGGGCGGTTTCATCGTGCGCACGGCAGCCGAAGGCGCATCGGAAGAGGAATTGCGCGCCGATCTGCGTTTCCTGATGAATTTATGGAACGACATCAAGCAGCGCTCCGACTCGTCAAAGTCGCCTGCCTTGATCTACCACGACCTCTCGTTGATCGAGCGGATTCTGCGCGACCAGGTAAGCGAGAACTTCTCCAACATCTGGGTCGACTCCGAAGCCGACTACGAACGCATTGTGCGTTTCCTCAACCGGTTCTCGCCCACGCTCGTGCGGCGAGTGAAGCTCTACACGAAGGAGACTCCACTCTTCGAGCACTTCGGCATTCAGGATGAAATTTCAAAAGCTCTGCGCTCGAAGGTGTGGCTGAAGAGCGGCGGCTCGATCGTCATTAACCAGACAGAAGCACTGGTGGCCATCGACATCAATACAGGAAAGTATGTCGGCAAATCGGCGCGGCTGGAAGACACGATCCTGAAAACCAATCTCGATGCAGTGCCGGAGATCGTGCGCCAGATCCGGTTGCGCGATCTGGGCGGCATCATCGTGATCGACTTCATCGACATGGACGAGCGCAAGAACCGCTTCAAGGTAATGGCCGCACTCGAAGAGGCGCTCAAGAGCGATCGCGCGCCGACCAAGGTTTTGCAATTTAACGATTTCGGACTCGTGGCGATTACGCGCAAGCGCGTGAAGCAATCTCTCGAGCGCACGCTTTCAGTTCCCTGCCCCACCTGCCAGGCCACCGGCATGGTGAAGAGTCCAACGACGGTGTGCAATGAGATTTACGTTGAGCTGCGCAAGATGCGGAAGCACTTTGAAGGCGCTGACGTACTACTCCGCGTGAATCCCGAGACAGTGAAGATTCTCAAGTCAAATAACGCCCGCTGGCTCACGGAATTCGAGGACCTGGTCGGGAAGAACATTCTGGTCAAGAGCGATCCCGCGCTGCATCCTGAGCAGTTCGATATTCAGGGATAAACAAGTTAGTGCGTTCGCACAACAAAAGGCCGGGGCGCTGCTCCGGTCTTTGTGCGTTTGGAGCAGACAATAAAAGTAATTTGACGAAACACACGGCATTTTGTTGTCTCGTGAGTGAAAAAATCGGACTTAAGCAGCACATCACTCTGATGCGATTTGGACAGGCTCGCAACGGGCCTCCCGTATCGTGAGGAAAATCCCCCTTCTCTCTGCAACCTCCGGAGAAAAACGGTGTCTAACTCAGGTGTCGGGATTGTTATTCCCGGACGTAATTAAATCAAAGCGATTCTTGAGGTTCCGACATGTCATCCCCCTTCTGGATATCGCCGATACGGCGTGTCAGTTTACTTGGAGCTGCGGCTTTTCTCGCAGTTTCTTTTGCGAGTGCGCAGTCTACAGAAACTCAAACCGATGCAACCAGCTTTTCACCCTCCACCGAGTCGAGCTCCCAGCAAATGATGGCGTCGCTCGATGCCGATGGTTCGGCATCTTCGGCTCTGCCCGCCGCGCCAGCGCCGGCTTCCGCAGCCGCTGGCCAGGAGACCACGGACTATTCCGGCTGGAAGGGTCACGACCTTACCCACAGGCTCGCCTTCGAAGCCGGCGGCGGTTTCAACGCCCCTGACAGCAACGCCGTCACCTACGGTGGACAGTTCACTGTCGGCACAGGCGTGCATATCAACAGGCGACTTTCAACATTGATCGAGTATCAGTTCCTCGACGCCAAGCTGCCTGGTTATCTGATCGCGGAAGCAGGCGCAAACGGCGGTCACGCGCACATCTGGTCGTTCACGGTAGATCCAGTTTTCTCGCTCTTTCCGAAGTCGAACAACGACGTGTACGTGACCGGCGGCGGCGGTTTCTACCGCAAGGTGACAAGCTTCACCGATCCTGAATTGACCGAATACTGCTACTACTTCTGCGAGGAGGGCACCACCAATGCCGTGGTGGGTCACTTCTCGAGCAACCAGGGCGGCTGGAATATCGGCGCCGGCTATGAGCACCGGCTGGGCGGCATGTACGGCGACAGCAAGACGACCCTGTTCATGGAAGCGCGGTTCGTCGATGTTTTGACCCCAGCAGTTGTAGGCGCGACACCGAACGGTCTGGGCGCGACGACAGTGGCTGCCGATACAAAGCTCATTCCGGTGAACCTCGGCGTTCGCTTCTAAGCGGAACCTCTCAACCAGTTCCATCCCTGCGCGAAATGCTGTACTGTGCGGGGATGGAATATGCAAACTATCTACAGCGGTTTCACAGTTGCTATATCCCGAAGCCACTGCTGCTAAGTGGCATTTTCCTCAAGAAAATGCCACCTTCCGCGGCTTCGGCAAGGGCACATCAACTGTGGAACCGCTCTAAAGAATCCCGAGCACTTTCATCCTCGCCAGCCCGCCTGCCAGCACGCCAATCGGGGAAATCGCCACCATTGCAAGCTGAAATACGATTGGCTGCTTGCCACGTGTTTGCAGGGCTGCCAGCGCAGCAAGCACAAGAACCGCGATGGCCAGCATCAGCACGTGCTGGAGCGGATTTGCGGTCGCAGCCCATGCCGTAACGTAGCCGCCCGCGGCCGCAGCGAGAAACGAGGAACCCAGGTTTACGATGACGTATCCGGGCGAAGGGCGACCCTTTGTGTCGACCCAGTCCGGCGTAAGCAGCCTGAGCGACGCTGTCGCAAAAGCGACAAGGATGACAATCGTCGCGAATCCCGTTAGCAGGGCCAGAAACGCGTGCAGCGTTACCATGGCTTTCTCTCTTCCTGTGTGGGTGTGCCTATTTCGCCGCGTTCGATGCGTTCCAGAAACACGCGCGCCAGCTTCCGCTCTCCCGGATGCTGCTCGCCATGCATCGAGCAGAGATCAAGGAACTCATCACACAGCGCATTGCGCTCTTCCTGCTGCGCGAAGAGGCTTTGCAGCGCAACGGCCAACTCGCGGAGACGTGCTGCCTCCGGCCAGCTCTCCTCGCCTCCCTCGCTGATGGCAGCGGAGAACAATCCATGCCGTCCTCGCGCGCATTCGTCCAAACAAGCTAGCAGCTGATCGCTGAAGACGCGGCTGAGTGTGTCGAGCTGTTCGGGGTCCATGTGGTTGCGAGGGTCCATAACGTGCTGCTACTTCACCCGCATCGCCGCTTCCACTTCATCGGCAGTATGCGGAAGGGCGGAATCGAGATCGATTAGCTTGCCGTCCGCGCCCACCAGAAAATCACATTCAATGCGCACGCCGATCTTCTCTTCGGGAATGTAGATGCCCGGCTCGATGGTGAAGACCATTCCCGGCTTCAGCACAGCGGGATACTCGGCCGGATCGTGCACGTCGATGTCCACCATGTGCCCGAGCCCATGCAGCCAGTATTTGCCGAGCGGCTCGCCGTGGAGATCTTTGCCATGCGTGTTGATGTAGTTGTAGGCCACGGTGTCGAGCGAGTTCGGGTCCTTGCGGTCACGATCGTTGATCGTTGACTTGCCGGCGACAAACGCGTTGATCGCCGCCTGCTGCGCGCCGAGAACGATGTTGTAGATCTCGCGCTGCCGCGGGGTGAAGTGTCCGTTCACGGGCACGGTGCGCGTAATGTCAGACGCGTACATGGAGTACTCGCAGGCCGCGTCAACGAGGAGAATGTCACCGTCCTGCATGGTACGGTCGTTGGCAGAATAGTGCAGCGTCGTTGAGTTAATCCCCGAGCCCACAATAGGCGCGTAGCTCGCGCGCTCGCAGCCGTTCTCCATCCACGCAGCGGTCATCAAACCGGCAACAGCGCGCTCGGTCATGCCGGGCTTTGCGTTGCGCATCATCACGAATTGCGCTTTGATCGAAGCCTCTGACGCTTTTTTCAGGAGCTCAATCTCGCCGGCGTCTTTTTCCACGCGCAGTTGCGCCGTGAGCGTGGTTACATCCCGCGGCTGCGGCGTGGATGCCATGCCCAGCGTGGCCGCGCTGAACTCAACCAGCGCTCCAGACTGCGGCGTCAGCGGCTGGGTCCAAAGGTTCGTGGCCAGCTGCCGGTCGGCGCTGATGAGCTTGTTCATCTCCGCGGGCAGTTCCGTCATCGGCTCGACAGCGTCCACGCCGGCGATCTGCGCGGCGTTGGGCGTGGCGGCGTCCATCTTCACGCCGGTGTACTTCTCCATGCGCAGATCGCGCGTGGGCAGAAAGAGAATCTCCTTGTATGTACGGGGCGCCGTTTCGTCGGGGGCATCGCCCACCACCATCAGCGCTGCACCCGGTTCGGTCCATCCGGTGAGATAGTAAAAATCCGAGTCCTGCCGGTAGGGCATGAAATCGAGCAGCGGCTCTTCAGCCGCAAACAGCACGGCCACGCCGCCGTGCAGGCGGCCGCCGAGCGCGACGCGGCGCGCGTGATACACGCTGGCCGGCTGTTTCTCGAGCGCATGGAGCGCAGGCAGAGTCCCCAATGCCGTAACGACGGCAAGAGCAGAAGCCAGGAAGATTTTCATCTGGTTATTGTCGTTGGTCGGCGTTCGAAACGCCAACCCAAAGACCTGCCGTGCCACAGCTCTCCTATTCTTTGCTGCCGAACGGCAACCGCGGCTCGCCGATCCAGAAGCGATTGCTGCACTGGGTCAGCAGTCCGGCGCGGCGGCCGGCGAGCCGTGCCTGCGCCTCATGCCAAGGGCCCACGAAACGGATGGCGGCAGGCAGCCGGCGGTAGATTTTCGACAGCCGGTGTGCAGCATGTTCGGCTGCGGATTGCTCTTCTGTGCCGAAGCGCAGGGAAAATTCGTCGCGAAACCGCAGCGGCATCCACGCCGTGGTGAGGGCGTTGTACCAGAATGGCGGGCGAATCCACGATCCTGCACCGGCCAGCAGCTTCGTTGCGTATGTTCGCGCTTCACTGCTCACACCCAGTTCGCCGGACGCGTGCATCTCGCGGTTGTAGTCGAGGAATGCACTCCAATTCCGGGGCAGCGCCGCTGCGGGAAGGCCGAACAGTCCGGCGAGCACCTTACTTTCGGCGTAGTATTGCTCGCGCTCGGCTGCCGCAAGCGGCCCCAACGCGCATTCGTAAGCAATCACCGCGCTCTCAACGAGCGTGGCGTACACCCAGCGCAGCGCTGCGATCTCATTGGCTTCGTAGTGCGCGCCACGCTTCCAACCCGCGGTGTCCTCTTTCAGCTCGCCGCGAATGGCTGTATGCAGCTTGTAAAGATGCCGCGCCGCCGAAAGCGCCTGCTCCAGCGATCCGAAGAGCATGGTGAAGACGATGCGGAATGTGTTGTGAAAGCGTGCGATGGGCCTCTCCAGCACGTTCGAGTGCTCGACCAGTGCTGCGATTACCCAGGGGTGGGCCAATTGCAGCAGCGCCGCCCGTCCTGCGCCCAGAAACAACGCCGACTCGCGATTGATGCGCCAGTTCACTGACTGTGGCCCGAAGATGCCGGCGTTGGGGTCGCTGACCCGCGTGGCGACCGAGGCGAGGAGGGATTCGCTGTCGGTGGGTGAAACATGAACTGGGCAATCTCCGCTCAAATGCATATCTACTCTGTTAGACCGGTAGCGTAGATTCGCGCAAGTTTCTCGTGCTCAACGGCGACTTTGCGACCCGCTCCTCCGCAGCCGGTTGAATTTCGCTGCATTTCGCAGTATTCTAACGATGCAGACGAATTTGTCCGCCGGAGTTAGACCGTGTGCGTACCGGCTGGCGGAGAGATGAGTGGGCTCAGAGCCCACTTTTTATTTGCGGTAATTTTCACCCGGCAATCCCAGAAAATAAAGGGTTTAGCTGGACAGACAGCCGCGGAGAACGCGCGGCGGGTAGCAGATGGCGGTCAGGCTGGAGGAAATCCGGGCGGCAGCGGAGCGGGTGGCCGCTTCACATGGGCTGGACGTTGTGGACGTTGAGTTTGTGGGGCCAGCCAAGGAAAGGACACTGCGGATCTTCCTCGAAAAGAACGCCGAGGAGCGCGCCCGGCTGAAGGCGGCGATTGCCAACGGCGCGGAGGGGTTGCCCGAAAGGCTTGTTGAGGGGGCGCGGAGCCGCGAGAGCAAGTGGAATATTGAACAGCTCTCCGGCGTAACCCACGAGGATTGTGCAGCCTTTAGCCGCGACTTTGGCGTCTTACTCGACGTGGAAGACCTGGTTCCGGGGGCCGCATACACACTGGAAGCAAGCTCACCGGGGCTGGACCGCAAACTAAGCCGGCCTGAGGATTTTGAACGGTTCACAGGCAGCCTGGTGAAGGTGCAGACCTTTGAGTCGATTCGTAATAACCGGCACTGGCAGGGCCGGCTGAAGGCTATGGGTGAGGCCGAAGCCGGAAAGACGATCACGATTGATTTGGCCGCAGTGCGGCAGAACAGCAAGAGCCGGAAGACAGGCATCAGCACCGTCGAAATCGCCCTCAGCAACATCGAGAAGGCGCAGCTGGTGCCGGAGATTTGAAAAGGCAGGGAGCAGGGAATAGGGAACAGGGATTAGTAAAACGCGGTCGTGCTGCAGGGTGCATTTCTATTCCCTGTTCCCTACTCCTTATCCTCTGCTTCTAAGCTCACTCGCGAAGAAGAGAGTTCACACGTATGGCCACCAGCGCTTTGTATCAGAGTATCGAACTCCTGAGTCAGGAGAAGGGCATCGACCCCGGCATCGTTGTCGGCGCGGTCGAAGAGGCCATTGCCCTGGCCACGCGCAAGTACTACAAGACCCAGGAAAACATGCGCGGAGAACTGAACCGGGAGACCGGTGAGATTACGGCTTATATCTATAAGACGGTCGTTGCCAACGAGGACGAGATCGAAGACCCGGTCAACCAGATCACGCTGTCCGAGGCGAGCGAGCTGGCTCCCGGCGTGGAGGTCGGCAGCGAGATTCGCATGTATCGCGATACCAGCCCGCTGGGCCGTATCGCCGCGCAGCTGGCCAAGCAGATCATCTTCCAGAAGGTGCGTGAGGCGGAGCGCGACACGGTCTTCCAGGAGTATGCGCATCGCGAAAAGGAAGTGCTCAACGCGACAGTCAAACGAACCGAGGGCCAGGACATCATCTTCGACCTGGGCAAGGCCGAAGCGCGGTGCCCCAAGCGCGAGCAGTCGCGCCTCGAACAGTTCTCGGTGGGCGAGCGGGTACGCGTGGTGCTCCTGAAGGTGGACCGCGCGGCCAAGGGGCCGCAGGTGATCGTGTCACGGGCGGCGCCGGAACTGGTGCAGAACCTGTTCCAGTCAGAAGTTCCCGAGATCTACGACAACACTGTGGTCATCCGTGCCATTGCGCGCGAAGCCGGCGAGCGCACCAAGATCGCTGTGCAGTCGCGCGACAAGGACGTTGACCCGGTAGGCGCCTGTGTGGGCATGAAGGGCATGCGCGTGCAGTCGATCATCCGCGAGCTGCGCGGCGAAAAGATCGACATCATCGAGTTCAGCGAGGAGATCACCACGTTCGCTGAAAAGGCGTTGCAGCCGGCCAAGGTAAGCCGCGTTTCGATTACCGATCTCGGTGAGAAGCAGCTCGAAGTGATCGTGGACGACACGCAGCTCTCGCTGGCGATCGGCAAGAAGGGCCAGAACGTGCGGCTGGCGGCCAAGCTGCTGGGCTGGAAGATCGACATTAAGAGCGAGGAAGAGAAGCGGCAGGAGGTCGAGCAGCAGATGCAGGCCCTGGCCGGCGGACCGACCACTCCGATCGAGCAGGTGAGCGAACTGGGCGAGCAGATTATCCAGAAGCTGGTGGCCGCGGGTATTACGACCGTCGAGTCACTGGCCGACATGACGCCCGAGCAGCTCGAAGAGATTCCGGGCATCGGCGAGAAGACGCTCGAAAAGATCTCGGTTGCAGTGCGGCACTACTTCGGGCACTTTGAAGAGGGCGAGGGCGGCGAGAAACCGGAAGGCGAAGCCGAGGCGCCGACGGCATCGGCGGCCGCGGACACGGCCGAGGCTGAGCTCGAAAACGCGGCCGAGGTTCTGGAAGAGTCGCAGAGTGTGACCGCGGAACAGGCCGAAGAAGGGCTGGAAGCCAGCGAAGGCAACGAGGCCTTGGCCGAAGAACTCGCAGAAGAACAAAACATCACTACGGAAGAGCTGGCGATTGAGAACGTATCGCCGGCGGACGCAGAGGAATCGGAAGACGAGGGTCGCGCGTAAGATGCGCGCGACCCCGACAAGCAGTACGCAACTTAACGCAAGACCAAAAGCGGCCATTGCCACGGAGTAGCTATGAGCGACTGAGGGGCGGTTTGGCGGCACGTTGAAAAGAGGCGGATGAGCAAGGTTCGAATCAACGATCTCGCGCGCGAGATGGAAGTTAAGAGCCGACAGATTCTTGACATACTGTCGGAGCTCGGCCTGGGCGCCGGCAAAACCCACTCGAGCTCGCTTGAGGCCGATGAAGCGGAGAAGGTGCGTGCGCATCTGGCGCGCGGTGAGCGGTCTTCCGGGGCGTCAGGTGGAGCGGCCGCGCGCGGCCAGCAGACGATCACACCGAAGATTGATCTCTCGCACATCTCTAAGCCCGGCGATGTGATGAAGGCCATTCTGGCCAAGAAAAAAGAAGAAGAAGACGGCGCGCGTCATGCGCCGCCGGCCAAACCGGTTACCCCGCCGCCGGCCAGGCCCATTGCGCCCACCGCTCCCGTAGCCGCAGCGCCACCCGCTGCAGCGCCTCCGCGCCCTGAACCACGCAGGATTGTTCCGCAGCCGCGGTCAGCTCCTCCGATTGTGACTGCGCCACCCGCTGCGCCAGCCATCGCTTCTCGTCCGCCGGCTGGGCCAGTCATTGCCAAGGCACCGGCAGGCGCCACACCGGCTGCGCGGCCGGTGGTCGTGGTTACGCCGCCCTCAGGCCCGGTGGTGGTCAAGCCGCCCGTAGCGGCGCCTCCACGCGAAGAGCCGCCTCGCGCTGCGGAGAAGCCTGTTGTCGCGGTTAAACAGCCGGCTCCCACGAGTGCTGCCCCAATCCCAGTGGAGAAACCCGCCGTGGCTACGGCCCCGCCAGCCACGGTTTCGGCCCCAGCGGTTGAGCAACCGGTTCCCGTAGCTGCCGCTCCTGCGATGGAAGCGCCTGCTGCGGCTCCGGTTGCGCAGAGTTCCGCGTCCGTGGTGGAAACTCCAGCAGCAGCGCCAAGTCCTGCTTCTGCAGCGCCCGCGCCCGGCTCGGCACCAGCCCAGCACCGCCCGCCAGCGCAGGCGCATCCTCCCCGCCGCATGGTGATGCCGCAAACCGGCCCGCGGCCGGTTTACAAGGCAACGGTTGTTCCGCCCACGCCGCCTCCCGCTGCAGCAGGCCCTGGAATCCAGCGCGGCAAGCCGATCTTCGATCGCAGGCCCGCAGGCGCAGGC
>JASHVE010000193.1 GCA_030039675.1 Acidobacteriaceae bacterium
CCTGGACGTGCTGCTGGATGACCGGGATGAGCGCGCCGGCGTCAAATTCAAAGACGCGGATCTGATCGGCATTCCCTACCGCATCAACGTTGGCAAGAAGGCGGCGAGCGGTCAGGTGGAGCTGGTGACGCGGGCCAAGGCGGGCAGCGTGGACGTGGCTTTGGCTGATGTGGTTATGCAGGTGAAGCGGCGCATAGAGGAAGAAAGGCTGCTGATGGCGGTTGCAGGCGATTGAGTTCTGCGGTTTCCCACCCTAGCGGCAAAAACAAGAACGCCGCGAGGGTGGGGCACCCAGGTTCGTGGTTGTACGGATCAGAGCCGATTGAGATTTGTGGTTTCCCACCCTAGCGGCAAAAACTAGAACGCCGCGAGGGTGGGGCACCCAGGTTCCGTGGTTGTACGGATCAGAGCCGATTGAGATTTGTGGTTTCCCACCCTAGCGGCAAAAACAAGAACGCCGCGAGGGTGGGGCACCCATTTCCGTGCCCCGAGGACGATCGATTAACGAAGAGCTAGAAGCTGAAAGCTAGTGGCTGAAAGCTGTTTTTAGAGGAGTCGCATGGCATTGAAGATCCGATTCGCGCGGCCCACGGGAGAACATCGAGCGGGCTCGGTGGCGCTGCTGGTTGCAGGCGCGGCATTCGCTGTGTGCGCAATCGTGGGCTTCTCTGTCTTTGGCTACTACTACTTCAAATACCGCGGCATCGTGGAGCAGCGGCTCAGCCAGCCCATCTTCGCCAACACGGCCAAAATCTACGCTGCGCCGCGCGAGGTGCGCCCCGGGCAGAAGCTGACGCTGCGCATGATCGTGACGCAATTGCGCGAGGCGGGCTACACAACGGATGGCGCCATCCAGGCTTCGCCGCTGGGCACCTACAGCGAGAGCGGCCAGCAGATCACCGTGCACCCCGGACCGCAGTCGTACCACGCGCCGGACAGCGCGACGATCCACGTGGACAACGGCGAGGTGGACTCCATCACCGACGCGCATGGGCAGCCGCTGGCCAGCTACGAACTGGAGCCGCTGCTCATTACCGGATTAATTGAAGACGCGAACCGCACCAAGCGCCGGCTGATTACGTACGACGAAATTCCACCAAACCTGGTGCACGCGGTGGTCGCTATCGAAGACCGGCGCTTCTTCGACCACGGGGGCGTGGATTACTACCGGATTCTTGGCGCGCTGCGCAACGATCTTACGCCGGGGCACAAGTGGACCGAGGGCGGATCGACGCTGACAATGCAGCTTGCGCGTGGATTCTTTCTCACGCCGGAGCGGAGCCTGAAACGCAAGTTCATCGAGATCGTCATCACCTTCCAGCTTGAACACCGCTTCACCAAGCAGCAGATCTTCCAGATGTACGCGAACGAGATCAATCTGGGGCAGCGAGGCAGCTTTTCCATTGATGGATTCGGCGAGGCCGCGCAGGCGTACTTCGGCAAGGATGTGCGGCAGCTGAACCTGGCCGAATGCGCGCTGCTTGCGGGCATGATCCAGAGCCCGAACCGGTTGAATCCATTCCGCCATGCTGACCGCGCTCTCGAACGGCGCAATTTGGTGCTCGATTCGATGGTTGAGACCGGCGCTATTACCAAGGAGGAAGCGGAAAAGGCGAAGGCTGAGCCGCTGCATCTGGCGCCATCGAGCGTGGATGCGAGCGAGGCGCCCTACTTTGTGGACCTGGTGCGCGATCAGCTGGTGCAGAAGCTCGGCGACCGCGACTTTAACCGCGAGGGGCTGCGGATTTACACCACGCTCGATCCCGATCTGCAGCGGATTGCCACAGAGGCGGTAGATGCAACGGCGCCGCAGATCGACAAGCTGGTGGACCGCAAGCATGCGCGCGACCGCAAGCTGGGCAAGCCGTATATCTATCCGCAGATGGCGCTGGTGGCGCTCAATCCGCACACGGGCCAGGTGCTGGCGCTGGTGGGTGGGCGCAGTTATGGGACGAGCCAACTCAACCACGCAACGGCCATGCGGCCCACGGGCTCCACATTCAAACCATTCGTCTATGCGGCTGCTTTCCAGACAGCAGTGGAAGGCACCATGCTGCCGGGGCAGACGAAGCTGTTCTCTCCGGTGACGATGATCAGCGATGCGCAGAGCACCTACGGCGAGGGCACGCCTTACCAGTACACGCCGCGCAACTATCACGGCGAGTATTACGGCGATGTGACGGCGCGCTATGCGCTCATGCGCTCGGACAACAATGCGACCATCAGCCTGGCCAGCATGGTGGGCTTTGACAACGTCGCAGCGCTGGCGCGCGATGCGGGCATCAAGAGCGCGCGCGGCACGCCTTCGGTGGCCATCGGCACCTACGCAGCTACGCCGCTCGATATTGCGGGGGCGTATACAGTGTTTGCGAATGGCGGCGTGCATCTGGACCCGTGGATGCTGGCCAGCGTGCGCACGCCGACGGGCGACGTGATGACGGATTACACGCCGAGTTCGCGGCAGGTTCTCGATCCGCGCGTGGCCTACCTGACGACGAACATGATGGAAGCTGTGCTGCAAGGCAACGGCAGTGATGGTTGCCGGATTGGAGACCGGGACCTTTGTGGAACCGGCGCCGGGGTGCGCAATATGGGATTCCTGGCTCCGGCCGCGGGCAAAACCGGCACTGACCACGACGCGTGGTTCGCCGGCTTCACCAGCAACCTGATCTGCGTGGTGTGGGTGGGCAACGACGACTACACCGTTCTGGGGCTCGAAGGCGCGGAAGCGGCTGCGCCGATTTGGGCAGACTTTATGAAGAAGGCTGTTGAGCTGCCGCAGTACTCTGACACGCACGACTTCACGCCGCCCGACGGCGTGCAGGTGGAGCAGATCGACAAGGCGACGAATCTGTTGAGCGACAACGCCTGCCCCGACAGTTACAGCGCGGCTTTTCTTGCAGGCACCGGCCCGACAGATACCTGCGATCATCCGGCGGATCACCGGAATATTCTGCAGAAGCTGTTTGGGTTGGGCAAGAGCGGCGAATAACACAGGATCGATTTAGCCATCTACCTGCGCGCCGTCGGGCATGGGCTGGCATGTGGCGCACCAGAAGGTGATGCGCACATCCGGCCCTTGCAGACGGCGGCGTACAGGCTGGCCGCAGCGGCGGCAGGGCTCGCCGTGGCGCCCGTAGACCCAGAGGCTTTGGCCTGGATTGGACGAGTTCGTGGTGCGGCGCTGCCGGCCGCCATAAGTCACGATCGTGTCACCGGAATCTTCGAGGACATTGGCGCCGACGAGCCTGCGCGCCGTGGCAACCAGCGCCTTCACCTGCCCGGGCGCAAGCGCGCTCACCTTCGCGAAGGGATGGATGCCGGTGACGAAGCAGATCTCCGACTTGAAGACATTGCCCACGCCGGCCAGCACATCCTGATGCAGCAGCACATCGCCGACCTCTTCTGATGGATACGCAAGAAGGCGGCGCTCGGCTTCTTCGGAGTCGAATTCCCTGCAGAGTACGTCGATGGTTGACTGCGGAATTCGGCGATCGCGGGCCAGCGATTGGGCGGTGTGCATCTCGGCCACCGGCACTTTGAAGCCGACGGCGATGTATTCGGCATTTTCGAGAACGATGCGCATGTCAAAGCGCGGCTTCTGCCAGCGCTCGCCGCGGCGGTAGATGTGCCAGCTGCCGCTCATGAGCATGTGCGTCACGAGCGTGGCGCCGCCGGAGAAATGAATGAGCAGCCACTTGCCGCGGGCCTCCACGCGCTCGATCGACTGGCCGGTGAGCGGCGTGTCGTCATGGAAGCGGGTGAGTTTGGGATACGTGGACCGGAAGGCGGTGATGGGCTTGCCTGCCAAGGCACGGCCCAGCGAGCGCGCGGTGCGAAAGATGGTATCGCCTTCGGGCATCTTTTATTGGACCTCGGGCAGGCTGGGGGGCCTTTGCGGCTCGGCGTGCGCGATAGGCAACGGGATGCGGCGAAGGTGCATGCCAAGCGGGCCGGGATGAAAGCCTGCGTCCATGAGGAAGCGGGCCATAGGATGCGCAGCGACGGGCTGGCCGTTGATAGTGGTGATGAGCACACCCTGATGGCCCGCGCCATGGAGCAGCGCCTGGCCTCGCGCGCTCAAGAAGTGCGCGAGACCGGAGGCAGTCTGCGAGCGCTCCGGCTCGTCGGATGGCAGAGAGACGAGCAGGTTGGGATTGCCGCGGCGCATCCAGGCGACGAGCTGGCCGTTGC